>JASIKQ010000109.1 GCA_030049565.1 Candidatus Sulfotelmatobacter sp. | reverse complement strand
CCGCACCGGCAAGCGGCTTCCCGGACGGAATACTCACATCGTGATCCAGTTCCGGCGCGCACCGTTCGTGCTCTTTCGCGACACTCCGGTCGACACACTCATGCCCAACCAGTTGGTATTGCACATCCAGCCCGAGGAAGGTATCTCGCTGCGCTTCGCGGCGAAAGTTCCCGGTCCTGTAATGCGCCTGGGCAGCGTGGACATGAACTTCGAATACATGGATTACTTCGGCCAGCAAGCGCCTCAAACCGGGTACGAGCGCCTGCTGCACGACTGCATGATCGGCGACCAGACTTTGTTTCAGCGCGCCGACATGGTGGAAGCCGGCTGGACCGTGGTCGATCCCGTCCTCGATGTGTGGAAGGCTCTGCCCCCGCGCAACTTCCCCAACTACCCTGCCGGCACCTGGGGACCGAAAGAAGCCGACGACTTGCTGGAGCGCGACGGCCGGCGCTGGAGGAACTTCGAGCAATGATTCTGGCGGGCGACATCGGCGGGACCAACGCCCGCCTGGCCTATTTTCAGCCCCAGAACGGCAACCTGCAGCTGGTTTCCGAGCAGGTTTTTCCCAGCCGCGAATACCGCGACTTCAGCGAAATCGTCTCCAAATTCCTCCAACAGTCGTCTGCGCGACCCGACGTGGCGTGCTTTGGGATCGCCGGTCCGGTACACAACGGAAGGGTCGAAACCTCCAATCTGCCGTGGATCATCGAGCAATCGCGGTTGGCCAAACAGATTCAGCTTCCCGCCACTTTGCTCATCAATGATCTGGAAGCCAGCGCCTGGGGCATTTCGGCGCTCCGTGCTGAAGACCTGGTTGCGCTCCATCGGGTCCCACCGGCGGTGGGCAATCAGGCCGTCATTGCTCCCGGAACCGGCTTGGGAGAAGCGGGTCTGTTCTGGAATGGGAGCCAGCATGAAGTGTTCGCCTCTGAAGGAGGTCACACCGATTTCGCTCCGCAAGGCGAGCTGCAAATTGAACTGCTCCGCTTTTTAGCCGCTCGTTACGGGCACGTCAGTTACGAACGTATCGTATCGGGGCCGGGGCTGGTCAACGTGTATGAGTTTCTGCGCGAAAAACATGTTGCCGACGAGCCTGCGGGATTTGTGGCGCAGCTTGCGGGCTCAGATGCCGCTGCCGCGATCTCACACGCGGCTCTGAACCGCACGAATACCCTGGCGGAACGGGCGCTCGATCTTTGGATCTCCATTTTCGGCGCCGAGGCCGGCAATCTGGCGCTTAAAACCATGGCGACGGGCGGAATTTTTCTGGGCGGCGGAATCTCGCCCAAAATTCTTCCCAAGCTCACCGCGCCCGCCTTCATGCAGTCTTTCCTCGATAAGGGCCGATTGCGTCCGCTGCTCGAAGGCATCCCCGTGCAAGTCATCACTAACGACAAAGCTGGTCTGCTGGGCGCGGCGCGCTGCGCGCGCGTGAAATCTGCCAACGGCAGGACGAGCCTGTCATGACTGCTGCCCCCGAAATACGCCGCTTGACTACGCCGCAAGATCTTTTTCAGGCCGCGGCTGACGAACTGATTCGCGCCGCGAACGATGCCGTACAGCAGCGCGGCCGCTTCACCATCGCTCTGTCAGGCGGATCGACGCCGAAAAATCTTTATACTTTGATCGCCGCCAATGCCTCCGTTCTTCCCTGGGATCGCATGTTTTTTTTCTGGGGCGATGAACGTTACGTTCCTCCGAATGATCCGCAGAGCAATTTCCGGATGGCAAATGAGGCTTTGCTGTCGAAAGTTCCGGTTCCCCCGGCCAACATCTTTCGCATTGCCGCCGAGAATCCCGACGCTGCCGCCGCAGCTCTCGCTTACGAGAAAACGCTGCGGGAATTTTTTGACGTAGCTCGGGGCGAGTTTCCCCGATTCGATTTCATTTTGCTGGGCATCGGCCCCGATGGACATACGGCGTCTCTGTTTCCCGAAACTGCGGCCTTGCAAGAGAAGACGCGGCTGGTGGTCGCCAATTGGGTGGAGAAAATGAAAGCCAGGAGAATCACCTTCACTCTGCCGGTACTAAATGCCGCCCGCATCGCCGCGTTCCTGGTGAGCGGAACGGATAAGGCTGCAATTTTGCACGAAGTGTTGGAAGGCAAGGGGCCGGATGAAAAGTACCCCTGCCGGCTGGTGCGGCCGAAAGAAGGGAAGCTGCTCTGGCTTGTGGATCGCGCCGCAGCCAGCGAACTGGCACCGGCTGTCTGAATGCCCTCATTGTACCTTCGTGCATCCCGTGCGTTCTTACTCTCGCAGCTTGAGGGTCGTAGCTTTTAGCTCGCGCGCCACCCGGCAATTTCCTTGAGTCCCTGTCCGCGCGCGTGCTCGAACAGGCGCACGCGATGGCGCGAATGTTCGAACTCGTGGATGTCCGCCCAAACCTCTGCCTGCAAGGGTCTCTCATGGGTGGCGGATTCGCCGCAGGTGGCACAGCGCGTGTGCAGGCTAACGAAACAGAGGTTGCCTCGAACCGTGCCGGGCAACTCGACAAAGATGCAGCGTACCTCCTGAATTTCCTCGTTTTCGTCGAGCATGTGTTCGTAACGCAACAGGTAACCGAAGCCCAGCCTACGAGCTTCGCTCTCCGCCTCGCCGCGAGTACGAAAAGGCCCGTACTCCGCCCGTAATTGCTCGGTGGAATCGCAAGCCATCCAGAAGATTTCTTTGTAGAGCATTCCCTTGCCGCCCGGGCAGTTCACGCCGGGAATCCGATTTCGGGCCTCAAGTGCAGGGTGCAATTTGCGGGCCGATACGAACTTCCGATAACCTCTGTGGCTGCAACGTACTGCCGAAATCTTGCGGCGTCTGAATGCCATTCGACTGCAAACCCTTGGTACGGGGATGCAGGGCTTTGCAGTGGCGGGTGCGGCGCCGCTCTCACGTACCCGCTGCCTGTTTCAGCGCCAGTCCAAACCGCTCCGATTCTTCTGGCCAGCTCTTGCCGCCATGGCTGGCAACGTACATGGCCAATTCCAGCCGGCTCCAAACCCCAAGCTTGTCGAAGGTGCTGCGCAGGTGATTCTTCACTACCTGCTCGGTCGTGTTCATCACCCTGCCGATTTCTCGATTGGTGAGGCCCTCCCAAACCAGAGTGGCCACTTGAATCTCTTTCGGCGTCAATCGGTCGCGCGGGGTCATGATTTTAACCCCGATTTCTCGAATGCGGCAGTCGCCAGCCGCACCCGTTTTCGCCCCTCCCGGATTCCGGCCCGCAGAAACAGCGTGCGCAGGTGCTGCTTCACGGTGCGCGGGCTGATGCTCAATTGGCCGGCGATTTCCTTATTGCTGCAACCCTGCACCAGCAGATCCAGCACTTGCTGATCGCGAGGCGTAACCTTGATCCTATGCAGTTCAATCACGGCAATTTTCTCCTTCTATCTGGTTGCTCGTTCCATCCGGTTTGCGGTCCGCACTTTCTGCCAAGCACATTCTTCGCCAAACTTTCACCTTTGACCCGCCTTGCGGTTAACGGCGCGTGCTGCCTGCACTTAGGGATAAGACCAAGCGCTTTCATGAGTGCGTTCCAAGAGTCGTGCTAGCGGGGCTTGTTCCGAATTGAAAGGAAATCCTTACCAAGCATCCCTCCCGCAAATGCAGGATTGCTGCCAATTGAGTCTGATCAAGGGTTCGGAGAGAGAGCTTGCGATCCACTCCGACAGCATCGCAGGCTCCGTTCCTATTGATTTAGCAGGCCGGTAGGCTTGCTGTCGCGAGCGCACACTGCGCTTGCCCTTGCCCTTGTTCATGTCGAGAATTACCCATTTCCCGTAATGAAACCCATCCTGATCGTGCGTTCCAAATTGGGTCTGGCCGTGGACACACCGTACCGCTTACCGAAGTAACCTCGCCAGCCTAGGCGAATGAATGCACACTAGAGTGCCGATCGGAGTTCTTGACCAAAAGGGAAATGGGGTGAACGCCATCTCCCGAGCAGCTCGAATTGCACTAGAATTGCACTAGAATAGGTTGCGGCCTGTGCCATGCTTGGCGGCGAAACCTTGTGAGTGATGACGAAAACAAGCCGGCGCTCGACGAGCAGACGTTTGAAAAGCTGCTCGAAGCTGCCCACGTGCTCCAGGAGCATGGCCGCACCATGCGGGTTCTGCAGGAGCGCATGGAGCTGCACAGTGAGCGCCTGCGCGAGCAGGCGTTGCCAGATGCCGCTGCCCAAGCCAGCGCTCCCGTCTCAGCCGAAGCATCGCGCCCCAGCGATTACACCGTCACTTTGGCGGAAATTGTAGAAGTGCAGCGGCAGATTCAGTTGCGCCGTCTCGAGTTGGATAAGTCCATGGCGGTGGTCGCGGAAAAGGTCGCGCAAATGACCAGCGCCAGCGGAGCGGGCGTTGGCCTTCTCGATGGCAGGAACGTCCGCTACCGTGCCGGAGCGGGACCGACGGCGTTGCCCGTGGGCGCGGAAGTTCCCCTGGCCAATGCCATCTGCGCCGCCAGCATCCGCACCGGCCAGGTCATTCGCAGCGAAGACGTCAACACCGAAGTCTTGTTCGATCCCGAGCCTTGCCGCCAGCGCGGAATCTTCTCCCTACTCGCAGTACCGATTTATCATGACGGCGACATCGTGGGGGCTCTGGAACTGTACTTCGATCGCCTGCACGGATATGCCGAGCAGGACATTCACACCTGCCGCCTTTTAGCAGGGCTGATTACGGAAGCGATTGCACGCGAGGCCCAGAAAACCTTGAAGCAATCGGTGGCGGAAGAGCGATCCACCAT
>JASIKQ010000010.1 GCA_030049565.1 Candidatus Sulfotelmatobacter sp. | reverse complement strand
CTTCTTCGTGTCTGCCCTGTGGTCCCAGCAGCAGGTTGCCATACCAGTGGTAGGCTTGCGCGAAATTCGGATTCAATTCAATCGCTTGCCGAAATTCCTGTTCTGCCCCTTGCCAATCCCAATCGCGAAGAATCTTCACTGCCGCCAGTGAGGTGTGCGCCTCGGCTAATGTCGAGTCAAACTGCAGGGCTTTCTCTGCCGCCGCCTTGGCGTCGGCCATGTCGGCTCCGTTCTCTCCAAACAAAACCATGAGGGTAGCGGAGTCTGCCAAACCCGAGTACGCAAGGGCAAAGTTGGGGTCCTTTCCGATGGCCTGGTTGAAATAGCGTGCCGCGGTGCGAAGCCCTTCCAGGTTGCGCTGGTTCAAGGCATAGCGGCCACGCAGGTAGAGCTCCAGCGCCTCTGGGTTGACGCTTCGTTCGCGATGCAGCCGCACGCTCTCCTGCGGAGAAAGATTCAGCTTTACCTCATCGGTGATCTCCTCGGCAACCCGCGCCTGCAGCGACAACACATCTTTCAGGTCGCCGTCGTAAGCCTTCGCCCAGATGTGGCGATCGGTCGAGGTTCTGATCAACTGGGCCGTAATTCTCACCCGATCTCCCGACCGCAGCACCGAACCCTCGACTACTGCGTCTACTTCCAGATCCTTGCCAATCGCTGGCAGCGGCGTCCGCGTCCCCTTGTATTGCATGATCGAAGTCTTGGAGACGACTTTTAGTGCCCGAATTTGCGCCAGATCGGTAATGAGCGCATCCGTCATCCCGTCGGCGAAATATTCCTGGTTGGGGTCGTTGGAAAGGTTCTGGAGCGGCAGTACTGCAATGGAACGGATCGGTCCTTGGCTTACTTCTCCAAATAGCCTCTGCTTCCATCCCATCCCTTGCAATATAGATATGACAATCAGCACCCCCAAGACAGCGATAAAAGCGTGCATCCATCCCGGCCACAATGCGGTTTTCTCTTGCTGATTTCGCATCGGAGGTCGAGGGATGGTTTTTTCAGTCTTGAGGGCTTGTGGTGTTTGGCTCTGAATCGCGGCGGGTTTTGCGGAAGAAGCCGAATCCGGCCCTTCGCCCTTTGATAAGTCCGCTGCAGCAACCGGCCTTGCAGCGCCGCCGTGGCCATTGCCGTTGCTTCCGACGGCCCCCACTTCGCGCACTTTAGCCACAAACCGATAGCCTCGCTTGGGAACAGTTTCGATATACCGGAGTCCGCCATCGCCCTCGCGAAGCGTTTTCCGCAACAGATAGATGACCTGGGTGAGATTGCTTTCCTCAACCACGGTCTCACCCCAGACCGTTCGCATGAGAGCGTCTTTTTCCAGTAATCGCCCTTCGCTCTTCACCAGCGCCAACAACGTGTCAAAAGCCCGTGGCGGCAAATCCGCCGGGGCTGTTCCATTGCGCAGCAGACGCTCGCCGGCATTCAAAACAAATGGCCCGAACTCGTACAAATGGCTACTTTCCCTGTTCATTTACACCTGAGAAAAACTTGAGAAAAAAATGAGGCTCAAATTCATCCCCATACGTTATTATGCCAACCGCATCACGACGCAGCGGGAGGCCTGGGAGTCGTTTCGGCAAAAGTTTAGCCGAGCTTCTTGCAGGCAGGCTAGACCACGAACGTGGTGGTTGGGGGACCACCTTTCTCCGAGGCATCCCAAGCTGCCTCAGATCGTCGCAAGTACCACACTGAACTCGTTTGCCGCCTTTTTTGACTGCCGAAACATCTGCGGCAGTGCGGCAAGCCCGGTTACAGGGGGAGGATTCACAGCTTTCCAGTTGCAGATTCTGTGGTTGACGGGGAAGAGAGCAAAACTGTCTCGGATCCACAAGAAAACTTGGCTGGGGAGCTTCGAATCCTCCCCCAGTGCCAACATCTTGCAGCCGGTGCCCCATCCTTTCGCGCCTTTGCGAAAGAGTGGGCGGTTTTTACTTGTCACCCGCCAGCAAACCGCTCCCCATCATCCTATTTTCCCAATTCAACTCGTAGATTATTGTCCACAGAAAACGCACCCGAAACGCCGTTCGCCCGGAGGCCGGCGATATTCTTATCCGCCTCGCTGTCAACCACACCCTCAAGCGTCACATGTCCATTCTTCACGAGGATGCGAATCGGCTTCTGCGGACCCAACGCGTACTTTTGTAGCGCTGGATACCTATAGATCGCCCGAAACAAACGCCGTCGCAGCCCATCGTCCATCGGTGAGGGCGGAAGGACTTCAATTTGGTTATCCACGTGTTCCACGCCCTCAATGTGCTTCACCGCGCCTTCGGCATCAGACTTGAGTATGGGCCGAACCACTTGCCCGAGCAGCGTAACCGTGCGGCCCTCGACTTTGTAGGAGATGTTGTCGAACACGCCAAAGTAAGGCAGCATCAGCAACTCGTGACGAACCGCTTTGGTGATGCGCTCTTCCTCGCGAGCCGAGGGCTCACCACGATCCTGAGCCAACAGGTCCTGCGCATTAATGTGCGATGCGACCGATGAAAATACAACTGCAAGAATCAGTAGCCTGCGTCTCACACAGCCTCCTCCGCAACTGAAAATTCTCCGTGGGATAACACAGTTTACTCCGACACAGCAACGTAAGCAGAGGATTGGTATCCACTCCCGGAGGAGTGGCCGTGGAGTGGCGGGTGCCCGGGGTGCTCCAGGTTTCTTGCAACCGCGCGGTAGAATTGCACCACTAGGGTGGGCCCCCGGCCGATCGATTCAAGCCATCTTTAGCTCGCCGGTGGCCATTCCAGCCGTTTTTGGCCTGAGCGAGGCAGTTTGGGCCGAAAGTCGCTCAGCCATCACAAACCGGGTGCAGCAGGCGGGCGGGGGAGGAGGGCTGTTTCCCGCCGGCTGACACGGATCGGTCTGCTTGCTTCAAGCCGAGATATTGACGTTGCCGCTGGCGGGCGTGCTGTTGGTCGAATTGGACTCGCCCAGCAGGTTCAGAACGACTTCTTCGTTGGTATTGGCGGGCAGATTCAAGCTGATCAGTTGCGTCGGGCTCGAACCCTGACTGCCAACGCCAATCGAAAGCTGCTCGCCACCGCTGCTCGGGTTGATATCTATGGTGATCTGCTCCGGATTGGCGGCCGTGCCGTTATTGCTGAGATTGAGCACAATCTCAGGTCCCGTGCTCGTACTCGATTGCGAAGCCTGCTGATTCGCCGCCCTGTTGCTCAGGGCAGCGAAAGCCTGCTGCGCTGCGGCGAGATCGCCACTTTGCACCGCCTGACCGATGGCGTTGAAATCCTGTTCGCGCTGGGAATTGAGAAACGGATTTCCATTAGCGGCGGGCCCACTTTGGCCCAGCTGGACGATACTGTTAAAGGCGCTCTGCGCTGCCGACAGATTGCCTTGCGCAAGCGCCTGGCCGAGTTGCTGCAAGTCGCTGCCCCGAGTCTGAAAGTATTGTTCGAGTTGTTGGCTCAACGAGGCGTTGGATACGGCGGAAGTCGACATAAGTGTCTCCCATGAATAGTTGTCTACTCAAAGTTAGGTTTTGGCCTGTTTTCAGGAGGCCAGAACGAAGTTGGGGAAGTCCTCGAACACCCAGTTGTTTTTGAGGGTGTGG
>JASIKQ010000108.1 GCA_030049565.1 Candidatus Sulfotelmatobacter sp. | reverse complement strand
AACCTCAAACATTTTCTTCTGGGTTATGTCCTCGGTGGCAGCGTTCAAGGTTGCCATTCGAGACAGCGAGAACGACCCCAGCAACAATATGATCGCCAGCAAGGCTGCAAACCCGACAGCCAGCTTTTGTCGAATGGGAAGATTTTTGTATGCAGACATGGGTTCGCTCCTTGGCAAATCAGTCTTCGCCTCCGTCGCTCCGTCCTAAGTCCCATCGGCATTGTTCACAATTCCTCTATTCCCGCAGCAGGCCGATTATCTGAGGACCGTCGTTCCACATTGAGTTTTGCCAGAAAGGGAATAACAGCCTGAACGGAATCGGAGAATCTTCGCTGGAGAAAACAGATTTTGAGGTGGCCCACGAGATGGCGCCGATCACCACCCGGAGCATCACCACCCGGAGCAAAAGCATGCGAAACCCATCGCCACCTTCGCGTGCAAGCTCGGTTTTCGCATGAGGGCATTCTTCGGTTACGGAATTGCCCGTCGGCGCAGATAAAAGAAACTTGAGTACGCATTCCGCACGGACGGTTTCTGCACCACGCGGGCCATTACCTACGCCCCACGACTATCGTCACTCCAGCTTGGCTCACTTCGCCGGCGCATATCGCCGATGAACACCTCAGGCCGAAACAATCGTCTAGGCCGTGCCTGTGCGAACTGTTCGCCTTGAGGAGAATTCACAAATGGAAATCATTAGCTGCTGGCGTTGCCGAAGTAGAGCCGTGTTTTTCACCATGTTGATCGTGATGGTGGTGGCGCCGCGGGTGCGGGCCGGTGAAAACGGAGCCAGCGTCTACCCCATCGGGGTCGAAACCGTGATGCCGGGCATGACGCCTCCTCCTCACGGCACAATGCTCTATGAGTACACGGCTTTTGTCGCTGCCAACCAAACGGACAATCCAAACGGGAACGCAGTTCCGGTCGAGTTTCGCCTGCGGGTTTTTGCCAATGCCATCAAACTGAATCACAACTGGGGCGTTCACCTTCTGGGCGGCACACTGGAAAGCAATATCGCCATTCCTTTCGTTGACCAGCAGCTTCACGTCATACCGGGCCTGTTCTCCAAATTCGCCGTGACCAACGTCGACATCAGCCCTTTGGGACTGGCGTACGTCCGCGGCCATTTTCACTTCTACTATGAAGGCGACCTGTATTTCCCTGGGACCGGGCACAGCTCCACCGACGTGCTCAACATCGGCCAGAACAACTACGCTGCCGGACCCGTCGGTGGAATTACTTACTTGGCTGGCAAAGAAGAAATCAGCTCCAAGCTGCAATACCTCATCAACCTCAAGGATGTTCCCACCAATTACCAAAGCGGACAGGAGTTCATGTGGGAATTCGACGGCATGCATGAAGTTCACAAAAAGGTCGCGGTCGGCATCAATGGCTACCTTTACAAACAAACCACCAACGACCTCATGAATAACCTGGTCTACAACAATGGTAATCGGGGACGCGATTTGGGCCTCGGCCCGGAGGTTCGCTTCAATCTGATCACTCACGGCGGATTTGCCGTCAAGTATCTGCACGACATGCTGGTCGAAAACAAGCCCCCCACCAACGCTTTCTGGTTTCAGTTGGCGGTGCCCATCAGCGTGGGCCATCACGAGTAGCCTCAATCGTGGCGGCATGCGGGAACTCTGCTTTTCTACGGCAATTTGAGCCGTACGAAAATCTGGGCCTCAGCCTGAAGCAAAATCGCCGGCATTTTCGCCGGCCACGGAGGAAATCATGGTAGTCCACGAAATTCCGGGAACGCTTGTAGTCGAATGGAATGATGAAGTCAAAGCGATGTTCGATACCTGGTCGAGCTATACGGTCAAGGCGCCGCAGTTTCGCGAGGCGATCTTGCAGAAGGGGGTTGCCTATGCCCGCGCCCATGGCGGCCGAGCTTGGGTGATGGACGCAACCAAGGCCAAGGGAGCTTTTTCGGAGGAAATCCAAAAGCTGATTGAGACCGAGGTTTTCAAGATCTTCGCGGGAATCGGGATCAAGTATTTCATTACGATCAAGTCGGCGGGATCAGCAGTCACAAATATGTCGATCAAGAGCTTTACGGCGCACATTGGCCCCTCCGGAATTCAGATGGTCGAAGTTCCGGACCGGAACTCGGCTGTAGCGTGGCTGAGGCAGCACCAGGAGACAACGCGAACTGCGGCGTCGGTTTAACTCTTATCTGGCGTCGGGAGCGACCGGAAGGCCAACGCCCACGCCGGCTAATTCTCTCCCCATTTGTGCCGATGAAACACGAGTAATGGCTTCGGCTCCCGCTCTCCAACCTGATGATGGCAAGCCGGTGTACAAACCCGGCACGCAGTTCGTGGCGCGCCAGACGATTCTTACCGGAGACGAAAAAGTCTTCGGCTACGAACTTCTCTTTCGTGACGGAGTAGAGAATTTCTTCAGGCATGAAGATGCCGATGCCGCCTCACGCAGCACGCTCAGCACTACTTCCCTCGTGGGTCTGGATATTCTCTGCGACGGCCGCCGCGGCTTCATCAATTGCACCCGCGACATCCTGCTCAAGGACTACATCACCTTGCTGCCCTCCGGCCAGGTGGTGGTCGAAGTCCTGGAATCCGTGCCCGCCGACGATCTGGTAATCGCTGCCTGCCGCCGTCTCAAAGAAGCCGGATACATGATTGCGCTCGACGATTTCGTCGTGGGCGATCCCCGCGAGCCGCTGATCGAATTGGCCGACATCATTAAGGTGGACCTG
>JASIKQ010000107.1 GCA_030049565.1 Candidatus Sulfotelmatobacter sp. | reverse complement strand
TTGGAATCTCGCAGAAGGATCAGACGATTTCATACCTTCGGTCACAGCCGGAACATCATAAGAAACGAGGTTTCGAGGAAGAGTTTGTCACATTTTTAAAGAAGCACGGAGTGGAATACGATCCGCAGCACGTGTGGGGTTGAGTTGCGAATTCGGGCGTGCCTCCGGCACGCGGTTCCGTTTGCCTTGACTTCTACCCGGCGTTGGAAACGCCGGGCTATTGTCGGACGGTCCCTCCGGGACCTGCGTGGGTGCTATCAGGTTGGGGATTCCATGAAAGGGCGAGCGCAGCGACGCAAAAGGTCCCGGAGAGCCTGCCCTGAGCAAGCGAGCTACGCGAGCGCGTCGAATGGGGACCAATGAAAATAGCCCGCCAGTTCACTGGCGGGTCAGTACCACCCCATGATTGCAGTCGCGTCCCGGAGGGACGCCTGAACCGAAGCCCGAGACATCGGCAACGCCGGTTCGAGTCCATCTGCTCGTCGAGACGACCCATTTTATTTCTCCCCATAAAGCGAAGCCCCGAGCTCTCGCTCGGGGCTTGTAGATACTAAACATCGTTCGCCAAACACTTTCATGATAAGCCAACCTGCGTCATAGTCAAGCTCTTTAGTACTGGCTGAGTGACCGAGGAGGGCAAGGGAGTTGAACCCTAGTGGCTGAAAAGCCACTCAACCGTTTGGCGAACGGTGTCCAGTACCCACTGGCAGTACCCTCCCAAACGCCGCTCGCTCTGGCGATTCTATCTACGCGCAGGCGGACTGGATCGAAAGCTCTAAGAAAAAACTTATAGCTGTTCCCGAATCGGTGCGAAGAAGATCGCTCGCGGATAAGCAGGGTAGTCGACAGCATCGGTTCCCACACAACGAAAAGCGCGTTGTGTGGGCCACCGGCCAGTTCACTGGCGGGCCGGCGCCGCGCAAGAGTCCAACCGCGTCCCGGAGGGACGCCCGAGAGCGAGCGCAGCGAAGCAAAAGGTCCCGTAGGGACCGACGAAAATAGCCCGCCAGTTCACTGGCGGGTCAGCACCACCAAAGATTCCAACCGCGTCCGGAGGGACGATTGAACTCGCTCATCGTAGACCATAGTATAGACATTTTCAGGCGTGCCTATGGCACGCGGTTCGGTTGTGGCGGACGCATACCCGGCGTTGGAAACGCCGGGCTATTGTCAGACGGTCCCTCCGGGACCTGCGCCGAGACGTCGGCAGCCTTGATTCACACAACGAAAACCGCGTTGTGTGGGCCACCCCCTGCTTCGATGCATCACCGCGTGGATACATTATTAGGAGGAGGGGTACCATGGACAGTCAAACCGCCCGGCGGTTGGGTGAGTCGTACCGAACCTACGATTTGGATGTTCTCAAGCACCTTTGGAAGGATTTCCTTAGGAATTTTGATGACTTGGAACGGTCCGAGCAAGCCGCCTCTGATCAAGGCGACTGGAAGCTTTACGCGGAAAAGAACAAAGAGCTGGATGGCCTATCCGAGAAAATGACCATTCTGAAGGAAGCTATAGGCGAAAGGGAGCGCCAGCTGCAACCGTGATTTCAGAGCACACTCCCTTTTCACAAAGGATGAGCCAAAAGCCCCGCCTTCCGGCGAGGCTTTGGTTGGTTGATTTGTCGGCCTTGCGGCGCGGCTGAAGCCGCGCCCTTCCAGGCTTTTCCTTAGTACATATCCCCCATGCCGCCGCCACCGTGTCCGCCTGGCATCGGAGCTTCCTTCTTTTCCGGAATCTCCGCCACCAGGGCTTCGGTGGTCAGCATCAGCGAAGCGATCGAGCCGGCGTTCTGCAATGCCGTCCGAACGACCTTGGTGGGATCGAGCACGCCTGCCTTGACCAGGTCTTCGTACTGGCTGGTGAGGGCGTTGAAGCCGAAGTTGATGTCTTTCGACTCGAGCACCTTGCCCAGCACGACTGCGCCTTCTTCGCCGGCGTTTTCGGCGATCATGCGCAGCGGCTCAGTGACGGCGCGCTTCACGATGTTGAGGCCGATCTGCTCGTCGCTCTCGGTCTTGATCTTCTCAAGACTGCTGGCGCAGCGAGCCAGCGCCACTCCGCCGCCGGGGACAATGCCTTCTTCCACGGCTGCGCGGGTTGCGTGCATGGCGTCTTCCACGCGGGCCTTCTTCTCTTTCATTTCGGTTTCGGTTGCGGCGCCGACTTTGATGACGGCCACGCCACCGACCAGTTTGGCCAGCCGCTCCTGCAACTTCTCGCGGTCGTAGTCGCTGGTGGTCTTGTCGATCTGGCTGCGAATTTCTTTCACGCGGCCTTCGATTTCTGCGTGCTTGCCCTTGCCTTCGACCAGCGTGGTGTTGTCCTTGTCGATGGTGATCTTCTTGGCCTGGCCGAGATCGCTGACCTGCACGTTCTCGAGCTTAATGCCAAGATCTTCCGTGATGGCCTTGCCGCCGGTGAGGATGGCGATATCCTGCAGCATGGCCTTGCGGCGATCGCCAAAGCCAGGGGCCTTGACGGCCGCGACTTGCAGCGTTCCGCGCAGCTTGTTGACGACGAGAGTTGCGAGCGCTTCGCCTTCAACGTCTTCTGCGATGATCAGCAGCGGCTTGCCGCTCTTGGCGATCTGCTCGAGCAGCGGGAGCAGGTCTTTCATCGAGCTGATCTTCTTTTCGTTGATCAGGATGTAGGCGTTCTCGAGGGAAACTTCCATGCGCTCGGGGTCAGTTACGAAGTACGGGGAAAGATAGCCGCGGTCGAACTGCATGCCCTCGACTACTTCGAGCTGAGTCTCGAGCGTCTTCGACTCTTCGACGGTGATGACGCCGTCTTTGCCAACCTTCTTCATGGCCTCGGCGATAATCTTGCCGATGGTTTCATCGTTGTTGGCGCTGACGGTGCCGACCTGGGCGATCATGTCGCCGCTAACCGGCTTAGAGAACTTGTCGAGTTCGCCCTTCTCACGCTCGCCTTCTTTGTTAAGCTTGCCGCAGATGTTCTCGACGGCCTTCTCGATGCCGCGCTTCAGCGCCATCGGATTCGCGCCAGCCGCCACGGTCTTCACGCCTTCGCGATAAATCGCCTGGGCGAGAACGGTTGCGGTAGTGGTGCCGTCGCCGGCCACGTCGGAAGTCTTCGAGGCGACTTCGCGCACCATCTGCGCTCCCATGTTC
>JASIKQ010000106.1 GCA_030049565.1 Candidatus Sulfotelmatobacter sp. | reverse complement strand
TTCAACCCGCGCGAGCTCGTGGCGCGTATTCGCGCCATTCTGCGCCGCACCCGCGGAGACAAATCAGCACAGGCCGCTCCAGACATCGTGCGTGTGGGCGAAATCGAGCTTGATCCCGCCACCCGCAGCGTTCGCCGCAACGGCCAGCCGGTTGAGCTTACATCGGTAGAATTCAATCTGCTGGAAGTGCTCTTACGCGAGGCCGGCCGCGTAGTCCCGCGTGAGCGCCTGGTGAATGCCGTGCTCAGCCGAAAATTCTCGCCCTTTGATCGCAGCATCGACATGCATGTAAGCAAGGTTCGCAAGAAACTGGGTGATACCGACGCGGACGAGCACATCAAAACCATTCGCGGGGTGGGTTATATCTTTGCCCGTCCTCGCGAGACCTCGCCACAAAAGGCCAAAACCACACCATGAAAAGCCTGTTCGTCAGAATTTTTATCTCCTTTTGGGTGGCGCAGGCGCTGTTTTTGGTGCTGGCGATCCTGGTCATGCTGGCTTTACGGCCGCAACGAAACTCCAATTGGGATGCGTTGCGCACCACCGTCCTCAATGACGCCGTCAGCGCCTATGAAAAGGGCGGGGCGCCGCAGGCGCGTGCGTACCTGGAAAATCTGCAACGAACCCATCACGTGCGCGTCTATGTTTTCGATGAGCAGGGAAATGAGATCTCCGGGCGATCGAGCGCGGGGTGGGCTGAGCACGTGGCCGCAGGTCGTCCCCTGCCGCCGCGTCCCGGAATGGTTTTTCCTCGCCCGCAAATTTTGACCGAATCCAAGGCCTCCAGCGATGGCCGCCATCTCTACACCATCGCCATGGAACTGCCACCCGGACCGCGCGTCTTCTTTGGGCCGTGGGGCATACCCATGCCGGGTTTGATCATCGCAGTCGTCTCCTCGGGACTGGTCTGCTATTTTCTTACCTGGTACATGACCAAACCCATCATCCGCCTGCGAGCGGCGACCCGCCAACTCGCCGCAGGCGATCTTACCGCGCGCGCCGGAACTCCTAACAGCCGAGGACACGACGAGATCGCCGGACTGGTTCGGGACTTTGACGCCATGGCCGCGCGCCTGGAAACTTTGGTCAAAGCTCAGTCGCGGCTGCTGAATGATATCTCCCATGAATTGCGCTCTCCGCTGGCGCGGCTGAACGTGGCCTTGGGATTGGCTCGGCAGCGCTCAGGACCGGAGAGCGCGCCCATGCTTGAACGCATCGAGCTCGAAGCCAGCCGGCTCAATGAACTCATCGCCCGCGTGCTTACGTTGGCCCGGCTGGAAGATGGTGAGCGGCGGGTGCCCTCCACTCCCGTGCTTTTGAATGAAGTTGTGATGAGCGTGGCGGAAGACGCGGAATTTGAAGCCCAGGCGCGGCACTGTCATGTTCGCAGCCAGATTCCGGAAGGCCACTGGGCGGTGAGCGGGGATGCAGCGCTGCTTCATAGCGCAGTCGAAAACGTTGTGCGCAACGCCATTCGCTACACGCGCGAGGGAACTACGGTCGAGATTGCTCTGGAGAAGTTGAAAACCACTGCCGGTGAGGAAGCGATCGTTCATGTCAGCGATTGCGGCGAGGGCGTTCCCGTCGATGCCCTGGAAAAGCTCTTCGAACCTTTCTATCGTCTCGACGATGCCCGCGGCCGCCAGACCGGCGGTGTCGGACTGGGCCTGGCCATCACCGAGCGCGCCGTACGTTTTCATGGCGGGCGAGTTGCCGCGATGAACCGCGCCGAGGGCGGCTTGGTAGTGGAAATCCGTTTGCCTCTGATTCCGGCAACTGGCGAAGCCGAGAGAATGATCGAAAAAGACGATCGTCCACAGCTCGTTCGTGAAGCCTAGCATCTTCCGGCGGGCAACTTTTGCTGTTTTCCTCGGTTCCAATCAAGCGGCGCGTTTGCTCTTCCCGCGCATTCTCTGATACATAAGTGGATGGCAATTCAAACCCTCACATAAGCTGCGGCCTGCTTCCTTGCCATGGGAAAGCGTATCGGCACGTTCAAGAGGAGTGTAGTTAGCGAATGCGCAGAAAGTCGACCTGGGTTCTCGCAGTTCTGGTTCTGATTTTGCTTGGCGTGTTGCTGGCATGCAGCGCCAAATACTCGGCTCAATACAACGGCCTGGTAATTGTTCCCACGCGATTCAACCAGATCGTGCAGACCTTCAGCCTCAATCTGAGCAACGGCGGCATCCAGGAGATCAATAATCCGAACGAGCAGCCGGTCAACGGATTACCTTCGTCGGTGATTATTGATCCCTCCGGAAGCTTCGTTTACTTGCTGGTCAGTCCGTTCCCGGGCACAACAACTGGAAGCCTTGGAGTCGAGACGTATCAGATCGCTTCCGACGGAAAGTTGGCCGCAGTTGGAGTGACCCCGCTCAAGGGTGCGGTAAGCCCCGTGGCTTTGGCCATCGACTCCGCGGGAAAATATATTTTCGTAGCTGATGGCGCAACCACGAACACTGCCGGAGCCCCAGTACCCGGCGCCGTATCAGTATTATCTGTCGGCAGCAACGGCACTCTGACGGAAGTGGCAGGCTCGCCTTTCACCTTGCCCGTCCAGCCGGGGGGTGCAACCGCGAGCGCGTCAGCCCTGGCCGTTACCCCGACTCTTTATCCTACCCAGTACGCAGTTTGCGCGCTCCAGGCGCCGCCCAGCACTGAAAATCTGTACGTGACGGACTCCGAGAATTATTTAGTTTTGAATTACTCTGTGAATCTTTCCACAGGTGCGCTCAAGCTGATTCCGGTTTCAACCCAGGCGGTGACCGGGATGCCAACCGGACCAGTTCCTTCTGGTGTAGCCGTGGACCCGTGTAATCGCTTTCTCTATGTTTCCAATTCGCAATCGAACAACGTCAGCGCCTACACCATCTGCAGCGTGGTTTCTGTGCCCCTGAACTGCCCGCAGGCCAACTACAGCCTTCAGCCGGTCGCGGGTTCCCCTTACTCTACTGGCGACACGCCCGGGCCCCTCTCGGTCGACGCCTACGGCAATTTTTTGTATGTTGTGGCTACGGGATCGAGTTATATCAATGCCTTCCGCATTGGTTCCTCCAACGGCGCTATAGTCGCTCTGTCGCCGGCTACCTACGCGACCAGCACGGCGCTGGGGCAGGATTCGGGCTCCAACTCGATTGCCATTCGCAGCGACGATAGTTTTGTTTTCGTGGCCAACAGCAACACCCAGACTGTCTCCGAATTTGGCCTCATCCCCTCGACCGGCGTGTTGTCGCCGGAGCCGACAATTGACACCTACAACTATCCTTCGGGAGTGGCTGTGAAGTAAGGCTGAAAGGAGGACTCCCGGAGCCTTCTTGGGCGCCTTCAGTCGCACTATTTGAAACTGTGTAGGAGTCAGGGCCTCCCTCTAAAGGTTAGCCACAGCCCAGGATTCTCCCATAGGAAGCGAAGAGATGGCACTACAACTCCTGCCGGAGTCTTCTGCGCATACTCTTCGACAACTTTACCACCCAGCGCCTTGTAGAATTGTCGTGCCGCATGGTTCGCTTCAAAAACGAACAGGTGCATAGGCCACTGCGGTTCGCAGGTGGAAACCCACTGCGCGGCTGATCTGAACAATAACCGGCCTACCCCACGGCCTTTGTAGGCGGGTCTCACGTGGATAT
>JASIKQ010000105.1 GCA_030049565.1 Candidatus Sulfotelmatobacter sp. | reverse complement strand
GGAGCATGGCTGGCATCTGGTGCCACCGTTTCATCCTGACATTGTGAAAGGAGTCGCCACTTATTGGCTGGAATTTTTTTCCGCGGCGCCGGAATTGGATGCGGTTTATGTGCCGGTCGGACAGGGTTCGGGAATTTGCTCTTGCGCCGCCGTTCGCAACGGGATGAATCGCAAGACAAAAATTGTTGGAGTGGTTGCGGAAGGGGCTCCGGCTTACGCTTTGTCGTTTGAGGCGGGACGGAAAATCTCGGCTCCGGTAACGACTCAGCTCGGCGACGGAGTGGCTTGCAGCGTGCCGGATGAGGCATCGCTCGAAATTATTTTGAAGAATGTCGATCATTTTGTGCGCGTGAGCGAGGAGGAGATCAGGCGGGCGATGAAGATATGTTTTACGGACACGCATAATGTCGTGGAGGGAGCGGGTGCGATTGGGCTGGCGGCCGCTTTGAATGAGAAGTCGGGTTTGAAGAGCAGGCGCGTCGGACTGGTTTTCACCGGCGGAAATGTGGATCACGACGTTTTTGCGAAGGTGTTGCAGGACTGAATTTGGGCTAACGCCGGCAATTCTGACGATTCAGTATTTGGATATAATTTTCTTGGCGCGCGCAGCCTGCTAGAGAAGAGAACAGTCATGCCAACTGACATCATCATGCCGCAGATGGGCGAATCGATTGTTGAGGGCACCATCACCAAATGGTTGAAGAAGCCGGGCGACAAGGTACAGCGGGACGAGCCGCTGTTTGAAATTTCTACCGATAAAGTTGACGCGGAAATTCCAGCGCCCGCGTCGGGAGTTTTGCAAGAAATCAAAGTCTCCGAAGGAACGACGGTTGGTGTGAATACGGTTGTGGGGACGATTGCGGTCGATGGGGAGTCTGCGGCTAAGCCGGCGAAAGCTGCGCCCGCACCGCCTCAGCCACAAGCTTCTACCGCGCAAGCTCCGGCGCCGCCCAGAGAGGAAAAGAAGGCTGCTTCGGCACCTCCGCCGATGGCTGCAACCGGTGCGCCGACTGCGCCTCCCGCGGAAGAGGAAGCGCGGTCTTCGCCGCTGGTGCGCAAAATTGCGCGTGAGCACGGAATCAGTTTGTCGCAGATTTCCGGCACCGGGCTGGGCGGACGAATCACCAAGCAAGACATTATGGGATTTATCGAAGGGCAGGGTTCGGCTGCTTCCGCTGCTGCTCCTGCGGCGGTATCCGCGCCCGCGGCACAAGCGCCTGCTGCGAGCGCTCCTGCGCGTCCCGCAACACCTGCTGCGAGCGCTCCTGCGCGTCCCGCAACACCTGCTGCTGCCGCGTATCCCGGCGATCTTGTGCCCATGACGCAGATGCGGAAGCTGATCGCCAAGCACATGATCGAGTCGCGGCGCACCAGCGCGCACGTGCACTGCATGTACGAAGTCGATTTCACCCGCATCGTGAACCTGCGCAACAAGCACAAAGCAGGATTCGAGCAGCGGCATGGAGTGCGATTGACCTTCATGCCATTTTTTGTTCGAGCCGCGATCATTGCGATTCAGCAATGGCCGATCGTCAATGCCAACATCGAGGGAGAAAATATTCGCTATCACCGCGACATTAATGTTGGCATCGCGGTCGCGCTCGATTGGGGATTGATTGTCCCGGTGCTGAAGAATGCCGGCGACCTCAACTTCCTCGGACTGCAACGCGGCATCACGGATTTGGGGGAACGGGCGCGCAGTAAAAAGCTGAAGCCGGAGGAAGTGGAAGGTTCGACTTTTACCGTGACTAACCCCGGGCAGTTTGGAGCGGTGTTTGGATTGCCGATCATCAATCAGCCGAACTCGGCGATCATGGGCGTGGGCGGAATCATGAAGATGCCGCTGGTGGTCACGGACAAAGACGGCAACGATTCGATTGCGATCCGGTCGGTGGTACACCTCACGCTCGGCTACGATCATCGGCTGATCGATGGCGCGGTCGCGGACCAGTTCATGGCGATGGTGAGGAAGAATCTGGAGCAGTGGAGCGAGGATGTTGGGTAAATCATGCGGAGGGTTTGGTTGGAGCCGGCGCCGGGTTGGCCCAGGATGAGGCGTTGAGACATTCGACGACTCCGTCGATGATTTGGGAGATTCCTTCCTTAAATTTCTCGGGATCGACGATGTCGCGTTGCGAGATGGCGTCGGCCATGCCGAGGGCGGTTTCCAGGAAAGAGATGGCGGCGTCTTTTTTCTCCGAGCCGGATTTGTTACCGAATAATTCTTCGATGCCCTGCACGAGGGCGGGAATGAAGGCGATGCCGCGCAGAAGTTGATTGAGGAAGTTCATGTGTGCTCCTTGAGGGGGAACCGCAGCGCCTGAAGGCGCGGCGATTGTTGCGGAATTTTGCGGCACGGCTGAAGCCGTGCCCTGATACGAAGGGCTTTAACGAGGCGCTGGTTAGCGGTCAGGGGCCAGCCGTCAGGGACCAGTCCAAGTCCCCACCCTGCCGCAAAAAGTGAGACAAGGGTGGGGCAACCCCGGCAAAGCAGGTTCCTCCGTGCTCGCTGCGCCCGCGCGTCGGAATGACAAAAACTTGGGATGCTTGACGCGGCGAGTCCCTCAGCGGCTTAAAGCCGTGCAAATGAGAGTGCGGCTTTATCGCAGTGCTGTAAGCGCCGCGCCAGCCAAAAGCGAGCTTGGGCATAGTCCAGCAGGCGCCTCAGCGGCTAAAGCCGGATTGACGTGGCAAGGCTGACAGGCACGACTGGAAGTCGTGCCCTTCCCATGAAAGTTGTGCCCTTCCCAGTTCTCCGAATTACTGAATTAAGTCAGGCTGGCTAGCACGTTATTCAGCGTGGTGAGGTTGGGGTCAGCGCTGTCGGTGTGTGCGGCGAGCAGCGACAGGCAGGCTTTGAGTTCGTCGGCCTTGGTGAGCGCGAGAGCCAGCATTCCCGGCATGTCCATGCCCTCGGCGTGGGCGTCGGTTAACGTGTTGGCGGTGGGGGCGGAAAGGCTTTTCAGGTTGGTGATGATGGTGGTGCTGGGTGTGCTCATGATGTTCTCCTTTAATAGTTTGGTTGTTCGAAGAGCAGGTTCCTCACCGATCCTGGGGATCGATTCGGAATGACAAGGGATGGCAACCGTTGGGGGAAGGTTCTCAGTCCTTCTCAGTTTTGGTTGGTTGTTCGAAGAGCAGGTTCCTTACCGATCTTGGGGATCGATTCAGAATGACAAGGGCTGGCAACCGTTGGGGATCGGAATCGCCAGGTGCTGATTGCCAATTGCCGATTGCCGATTGCAAACCGCCAATCGCTGCTTACTTCATCCAGAATTTGTGCAGGGCGATGGCGAGACTGA
>JASIKQ010000104.1 GCA_030049565.1 Candidatus Sulfotelmatobacter sp. | reverse complement strand
AAGACAACTTCCGCGCCCTTGAGACGGTCGGCAGTAGCCTCGATGTATCCGTGCTCCTGCGTGATTTTTGCTCCGAGCTTTTCGAGGCCTTTGATGTGCAAATCAATCGGCCGCTGGCCGATGGCGCAACCGCCGGGCAGCGAGACGCGGGCGCGTCCGCAACGCGCTACCAGAGGGCCAAGCACCAGCGTGGAAGCGCGCATGGTTTTCACCAGCTCGTACGAAGCTTCCGGCGTGACCAGCTTCTCGGCATGAATGGTGGTGCGGTGGTGGGCGCGTCCGTAGCCGAGTTCAACCTCAGCGCCCATGGCGGACAGCAGCTTGCGCGTAGTCTCGATGTCGCGCACCTGCGGAATGTTTTCGAGGATGACGGGCTGATCGGTGAGCAGCGCCGCAGCCATGCAAGGCAGAGCGGCATTCTTTGCGCCGCTGACGCGGACCGTGCCCAGCAACGGTTGGCCGCCGCGGATAACGAATTTATCCATTGCTGAATTCCATGCTGCGTTTCATGGATTGAGGATCGTGGTGAAGGATTATTTTAGCGGGGAATGAGTATAGGGATGGGTAATCGGTAGGGCACCGACCTGTGGTTAGAAGATCGACGAAAGATCCCTACTTCTCGCGCAAAGAACGCGCGAGAAATGGGGCACGCGGCAGCCCGCATTCAGTTCGCTCCACCCGTCCAATTTTCGAGTGATAACCCTGCTGGCATCGTTTGACAATTCCTTCGCCAACGGGCGGTAGTCCAATTTCCGCTACGTCCAGCCACCCGCTACCAGATTCTCACTCGCTCCGCCGGCGCCAGATACAGCGTCTCACCCGGCTTCACATCGAAGGCGGCGTACCATGCATCGTTATTTCGCACCGTGTCGGCCCGGTATTCGGCGGGGGAGTGTTCGTCGGTCATCACCTGCTGGCGCAAAGCCGCATCGCGAATCTTCTCCCCCCAATTCTGGCCGAAGGCAGTGAAGAACTGCTGATCGCCGGTAAAACCATCCCGAGCGGGCGCTTCTTTGCCGCCCCGCGAGGCGCGATAGCCATCATATGACGCCGCTACGCCTCCGAGATCGGCGATATTCTCGGCAATGGTTTGCTTGCCATTGACGTGCAGGTCGGGGAACGGCTTGTAGGTGTCGTACTGTGCGGCCAGTTTGGCGGTAGCTTCGTCAAAGTGCTTCAGGTCTTCGGGAGTCCACCAATTGCGCAGCGCCCCGGTGGAGTCGAAGGTGCTGCCTTCGGTGTCGAAGGTATGACTGATTTCGTGTCCGATGACTGAGCCGATCGCGCCGTAATTCACCACAGCCGGAGCTTTCGGATCGAAGAAGGGCGGCTGCAAAATCGCCGCCGGGAAGTTGAGCGCGTTTTGCAGCGGCAGGTTGACGGCGTTCACGGTCTGCGGCGTCATCGACCATTCTTTGCGGTCAATATCTTTGCCGAGCCGTCCGAGCGCATAATGGTATTCAAACATCGAGCCGCGCCAGATGTTGCCGAAAATGTCGTCGGGCTTGATTTCAAGGCCAGAATAATCGTGCCAGCTTTCCGGATATCCAATGCCCACATAGAGCGAGCTCAGCTTAGCCTTCGCCTCGGCTTTGGTCGCGGGATTCATCCAGGTGAGTGCGTCGATGCGTTTGCGGAAGGCTTCGACAATGTTCCGCACCATGGCTTCGCCCTGCGCTTTGGCTTCAGGAGAAAAATATCTCTGCGCGTAAATCCGCCCAACATCGTCGCCCAGTTCGTCGTTCACAACGAAGACTCCGCGTTGCCAGCGCGGGCGCTGCTGCGGAATCCCGTAAAGCTCCTTTGCGAAGAAGTTGAAGTGTTCGTCGGCCAAAGGTTTGGCGAGCACCCCGGCATAGCGCTCGATCAGGTGATATGCGAGCAGGTCTTTCCAGCTTTCCAGCGGCTCGGAAGCGACCAACTGCGATTCTCCGATGAAAGCCGTGGGCTGCCACACAATGAACTTTTTTCGATCCGAAAGCTCGGCGCCGCGGAAAAATTCATTCCAATCGAGTCCGGGGGCTTTCGTCGCAAACTCCGATTGGTCCCACGGATTATCCGCCTTATGAATATCTTCGCTATCGGCGATGCTGATTTGCTTTTCTGCGATTTTGTGTTCGAGATCCACGATGCCTGCGGCGCGGGCATCGCTGCCGCTAAATCCCGCCAGCTTTAGCATGGCCGCGACGTGCTTTTGGTATTCCCCGCGGGTTTTCTTCATCTGGTCGCTGTCGGAAAAATAGTATTCGCGATCGGGAAGTTCGACTCCACCCTGCAGTAAATATGCGGTGTAATGCGCCGAGTCGTTGAAATCGGGGGCGCTCCATAATCCGAACAGGTTCGGCGTATGAAAGTTTGTATTGTTGAGCGGATCCACATCGGCCCGCATGCTCGCGCCCAGAGCAAAGGCGAGTTCTTTTTTGTCGTGGATCGCGGCGATCCTGTCGAGATGCGGCTGGAGAGGCGTGAGGCCCTTAGCCTCAATAGCCTTTTCGTCCATGTACGAGTTGTAGAGGTCAGCGATTTTGCGCTGCGGCGATCCCGCGGCCCCATTCGCCTTGGAGGCTTCCTGGATCAGGTCGGCGGTGCGCTTGTTGGCGAGGTCATCGAGAATGGTGAACACTCCTACCCCGGCGCGATCATTGGGAATTTCGGTTCGCTTAATCCAGTCGCCATTGGCGTATAGATAAAAATTGTCGCCCGGTTTCACCGAGCGGTCCATATTCGCGATTTGAATGCCGTGAGTTTCGGGTTGAGCCGGGGCTGACTCCTGCGAGGACACAGTGCAGCACAGGGAAAGAATTACAGGCGCCAACAACGACGCAGAAAATCTATAAATAAGTTTCATTGGGACCATCCGTATACGCCGAGAGAACCTCGGCAGATGCAGGCGTTAAGCAACACCCAGAGTACCACGGCCCCACTTGGTTTCTTCGCGTCCCGCTGGGAAAAACCCGCGCCGAGGCGGCTCAGGCTATACGGCGCTGCTGACACTTAACAATTGTTGGCTCCACAAGCCACCAGGAGCGCAAAGCGCATAATCACGGAGGCGCCGATGGAGAAAGTCTTGAGCTCCGCGTGATCCACTCAGCCTGAGCGCCCCTTCACTCCCGATACGGTTCATTCATATACTGCCGCGCCTTCTCCGCCGGCGGCGTGCTCGCGTTTTCCGCCAGCACCGTTTCATATTTCTTTACTGCCAAGTCGCGTTTCTGAAGAAGGTCGTACATTTCTCCGGCGGCAAGATTCGCCTTTTGCAGGGTCTCCGGATCGGGCTGTGAAACTTCGCTCACCTGCTCATAAGCGGCGGCAGCGCCCACGTAATCTTTTTGGCTGCGCAGCAGCTCGCCCAGTCCCCACGCCGCCATTTCGTAATGCAGGCTATCGTACTTCCCTTCCCGACCGTTCTGCCACACTCTGCGATAGCCCGCCGCGGCCTCCTGCACCCGCCCGCTGGCGCGAAACAAGTT
>JASIKQ010000103.1 GCA_030049565.1 Candidatus Sulfotelmatobacter sp. | reverse complement strand
ATGAGATCGCCGCCAACTATCTCGACAAGGCGAAGAAGTCTGACTTACCCGCCCTGGCCGACCAATTTGTGGATTTCGAACTGAATGGACTTCTGCGGCGATAGCGGGCGCTCTCCTCGCCACGCTTCCCTTCTCAGTGGTCAGACTTATACAATCGGTCGTTTCAGATCAAAACTATGACTCGTCTCAGAATCGTTCCTCTCGCATGCCTCCTGTTTCTCACTTTGTTCGTGGCCGCACAGAACGCGGCCCCACTTAAGCCGCAGGTCAGCGCGAAAGCTCGCGCCATTCAGGATTCGGCCATCGTTGTCGACACTCACGCCGATACGCCGCAACGTTTTCTCGACGAAAACTACGACATCGGCTCGACCGATCCAAATGATACCGGACACATCAGCCTCGACAAGGCGAAGAGCGGCAATCTGGGCGCGGAGTTCTTCTCGATCTGGGTGGAACCGGAGACCAACAAGGGCCATTACGCACAACATACGCTGGATCTGATCGATTCGGTCTACGAGCAGGCGGCGCATCATCCCGACCGAATGACCATGGGGTTTTCCGTGGCCGACATCGAACGCGCGCATAAGGAACACAAACTGGCTGCGCTCATGGGCATCGAGGGCGGCCACTCCATCGAAAACGACATGCACCTGTTGCGCGACTACTATCGCCTTGGCGTGCGCTATATGACGCTCACCTGGTCGAACACCAATGAATGGGCCGATTCTTCTGGCGACATCGACGACTCCAAGGTTCAACACCACAACGGCCTTACCGATTTCGGCAAGCAAGTTGTGCTCGAGATGAACCGCTTGGGCATGATCGTCGACATTTCTCACGTGGCCGACAAAACCTTCTGGGATACGATCGCGGTGACAAAAGCGCCGGTGATTGCCTCGCATTCCTCGGCTCGCGCTCTGACCAACGCTCCCCGCAATATGACCGACGACATGCTGCGCGCCGTGGCCAAGAATGGCGGAGTGGTCGACGTGAATTTCTATTCCGGCTTTGTTGATGAGGACTATCGCAAGGCTAGCGAGCCGATCGGAAAACAGGCAGCCGAGGCGGTGAAGGCGTACGAGGACAAGATGAAGGCCGAGGGCAAACCGGTTCCCTACACCGAAATCGATCGCATCGAGCGCGAGTTCGCCAATAAGATTCCGCGCCCGCCGTTCAAGTCGCTGATCGATCACATCGATCACATTGCCAAAGTTGCCGGCGTGGATCATGTTGGGTTGGGATCGGACTTCGATGGCGTCTCAGGGCAGACGCCGCAAGGGATGGACTCAGCCGCCGATCTGCCGAAAATTACACAGGCGCTGCTCGACCGTGGCTACAACGCCGACGACATCAAGAAAATTCTCGGCGGAAATGTGGTGCGCGTCTTTCGCCAGGTCGAGGCCGTCAGCCGGCAGATGCAGACGCAATCACAATGACGGCATCGGCTGTCGTACAATGCAGCGTTGCGAAACACTTAACAAATCAAGGAGTAATCATGCGTAATATGCTTTTGGTTCTTGCGCTTTCTTGTCTCGCCGCGCTCGCCTTGTCGGCGCAAACAGCCCCTACATCTAAGTCTCCGATGCACAGTGGCGGCAATCCGGTCGCAATCATCGACACCACGGCGGGAAAAATGCACTGCACGCTGTTTCCCGATAAAGCCCCAATCGGTGTCGAGAACTTCATCGGCCTCGCCACCGGAACCAAAGACTGGACCAGCCCCAAAGGTGTCAAAGAACACGGCGTCCCTCTGTATGACGGCACCATTTTTCACCGTGTGATCGCCGGCTTCATGATTCAGGGTGGTGACCCCAAAGGCGACGGCACCGGCGATCCGGGATACAAATTCAAAAACGAAGTTTCCTCCGACCTGACATTCGACCGCCCCGGCCGCCTCGCCTATGCCAACGCTGGCCCCAATACCAATGGTTCGCAGTTCTTCATCACCGAAGTGGCCACTCCGCATCTGAATGGCAACTACACGATCTTCGGCCAATGTGACGACTCAACCGTTGCGCTGGTGAAGCAGATTGCCCACATGGCCACTGACCCAAGCAACGACCGTCCGTTTCGCCCGGTCAAGATCATTCACATTTCGATTGTTCATTAAGCGGCTTCGGCCCAGCCTGCTGCCGCCGCGAAGAAGCCGACAAACGCGTCGGCGAGTTCGAATTAGCGCTTCGCTTATAGGCCAGACATACTGGGGTTAAACTGTTCCCATGACGAAGTGTGCCTGTGGAGTATTTCTCGTTCTCCTCGGATCGCTGCTTACTGCTTCCGCGCAGATGCCGCGGACCAGTCCGCCACAACTTCCTACCCAACATCCAATAGAACCGCCGCCTATCTCGGAAGTTTCGGTGCAACAGGATGTTCCCTATGGCACGGTCGGCGGGCATTCGCTCCTGCTCGATATCTATGATCCCGGCAATCGTGATTCCGGAGATCAATCCTTCGATCGGCCGGCTGTTGTCCTCATCCACGGCGGAGCGTGGAGCTCGTTCGACAAATCCACCATGCGCGGCATGGGTATGTTTCTCGCCCGCTGCGGCTTTGTCGCATTTTCGGTGGACTACCGCCTGATGCACAATAACGAGAATCTCTGGCCCGCCCAACTCGATGACGTGCAGCGCGCCGTCCGCTGGATTCGCGCGAACGCCGCGAAATACCGCATCGATCGTGATCGCATCGGAGCCTTCGGCCACTCCGCCGGTGCGCAATTGGCCGCTCTGCTTGGAATGGAGGGCACGCGCGATAATTCCGATCCAAAGCTGGCCAAATATTCCAGCCGCGTCGAAGCCGTGGTTGATGTCAGCGGACCCACCGATTTCACCACCAACCACGATCCGGATCGCGATGCTTTTCCCACCGAATTTCTCGGTGGCGACTTCGCGCATCACGCAGAAGTCTGGCAGGACGCTTCTCCTGTCTTTCACGTCTCCAAGAAATCCGCGCCCTTCCTGATCGTGCATGGCTCGCACGATGAAGACGTGCCCATCGCTCAGGCGCAGGAACTGGCTGACAAATTGAAGCAGGCAAAGGTTCCGGTCAAATTCATAACCGTTGACGACGAGCACACCTTCCGCACACCCGAAGCCCGGCAGCGTCTCGCCTTTGAAAGCCAGGCCTTCTTCACTGACTATCTGCGGGCGGGCAGGTAAGCATGGTTTGGGCCGCCAGGCGCTTTCGTCCTGTCGTCGGCATTTCTCAGCAGCCTGCTAGAATCAACCTTCGCATTCCAATCAAGGAGAAAGACCATCATGACTCGTCCAGCGGGAACTTACGCCATTTTGGAGACTTCGGAA
>JASIKQ010000102.1 GCA_030049565.1 Candidatus Sulfotelmatobacter sp. | reverse complement strand
ATAACCCCAGATTTCTCTGCCCTGCTGATAAAGTACGGTACTCAAGACGAGATGTTTATAGCTACATTCCCTCTGCCGAGCGGTCAGCCACGAAAGATTCTTAAGGCTGATTGTGCTGCTCTTTTTCCGGATTGGAAACGGCTGGTGTACTGTGCGGCGAATTCTATGTTTATCGCACAAATCGATGGCTCGAACCCACGCAAAATTCCGGATGTTGGCGGCACCCCACTCTTGCCCAGCGTTTCGCCCGATGGTCGACTAGTGCGTTTCGTTGTAGAAGATTCCTCAGGCAAGTCTTTTCTTTGGGAAGTTGATACAAATGAGACACAGCTGCATCCGCAGAAGCTGCCAGTTGTCGGCCAACCACCCGAAGGTGGCTACGACGAGGCCTTGCTTGGCCGTTGGACGCCGGACGGGAGATTTTTTGCTCTTGGTCGGTGGGAAGGCCAACGCAGGGACCTTTGGGCAATTCCGCAAAAAGTCGGCCTTTTCTCACACTTTGGCAAAGAACTGGTTCGTCTGACTAACGGGCCTCTTTCGTTTGGACCTCCGTTACCCAGCCGCGACGGAAAAAAGATTTTCGTCGTCGGCTACTTAAACCGTGGTGAGTTAGTCAGGCACGATTCTGCGACGAATCTGTTCATACCCATCCTCGACGGTATCTCTGCCACAGACGTGATGTACTCTTCAGACGGTCGATGGTTAGTTTATCTTTCTTTCCCGGATCATTCTCTATGGCGGAGCCGTGCGGACGGCACGGGGCGGCTGCAACTTACATATCCGCCCCCGATGGCTTTTTTGCCTCATATTTCTCCAGATGGAAAGCAAGTAGCATTTCAGGGATGCGGCCCTCAGGGTTGCGGAGCTTACATCGTGAGCATGAATGGCGGAGAAGCTAGGCTTGTCATGTCCAATCAATCGATCGTATTAGGTCCGGCGTGGTCATTTGACGGCAAGTCGCTGGTCATGACTGTCCCGGTTGCTGAAAAAACTCCTGCTGCTGTGCAGTTGGGCATCTTCGATATTGAATCCAGCAAGCTTTCAATAATCCCAGGCTCGCAATCAAAAGGTGGCGCCTTCTGGCCCACAAAGAAAATGATTGTCGCTCGCGGAGAACAGGACGCGCTCTATTGGCTCGACCGCACGAACGGGAAATGGTCTGTGCTTGCCGAAGGCCCCATCTCCGACTATATGGTTTCACCAGATTCCAAGTACGTGTACTTTGTCAGAGGGACGCCGGGAAATCCACAAGCAATGCGTGTTCGTTTAGCGGATCGGAAAATTGAGGCCGTTGCTGCTTTGAAAGGTTTGCGGCAGGTTTCCGACCCGTGGCTGGGCGGTGGAACGTGGCTCGGGGTTGCTCCAGACGGGTCAGTACTGCTGACACGGGATACGGGCACGCAGGAAATCTATGCCCTCAACATAAAGTGACCTTGGGTTTTGGATCGGAAAGACGCCGATCCCGACATCCCCATCCTGAAGCAAGCCAAAGCCGAGTACGCGAAGCTGCAATGAACGGAATTAGAACTGCCGGGATGGATCTGCCGCTTACGTAAACCGAAAACCAAAAAAGAAATCTTGGTACGAATTGGACGCCGACCCCTGCTCAGAATCTTGCGCGTGTCGTGGTAGAATCGCGCTCGATGAGAACCAAGGGTTTTGTAAGGGAACTTGAGCACGAGAAACAACAGTTAACCAAACGACTCTCTGCAATTGAGCAAATCCTAAGTGCCGTGAATTTGCTAGATGGCAGAAAATCCGCGCCACGCCGCAAACTGTCCGCCGCTGCTCGCGAGCGAATCTCCGCCGCGCAAAAGGCCCGCTGGAAAGTTTGGAAAGCGAAACAAAAGAAAGAGGCATAGACCAGCGCAAGAATGCCGCTATTTCTCCCCTGCCTGATAACTTGCGAGTTGCGTTGCCTGTTGTCCCTTTTCCCACGCGGCGAAGTCCGGCAATTGCTGCGTATCCAGCATGTACTTCAAGTACCTCTCGCCTTCGATGGAACTGTCGCGATAGAACACGGCTCGGTACCGCGCTCTGTTATGGGGGTCGGCCTGCATACAATCCGCCATTTCATTGTCCCGCGCTAAAAGGTCGTTGATAGAAAGCTGCCCGACAGTCGTAGCGCCGAACTGAGTGTCGTACTCAGCCTCATAAGAAGCGTTGTCGTTCTCAAACTGTTGCACGTCTGCTCGGCATGTTTTAACCGCAGTGGACTGAGTGCATCCAGCGCACAACAACAGAACTGCAAGCCCCGCCAAAACACCAAGAAGTCTCATAAATCCCCCGTTACTATTCAACACCCGCCAGACGCTTCCCAAAAGTGACTGACGGCCCTTCCTTAACCATGCCCGCTCGGGCAAACACGGAAGTGCCATTCCGCCCCCGATAAATAATTGAAAATGCAATAACTTAAAACCGCATTTTGGACTCCCTAGATTATGCCCTTGACAACTTCACATGTTGTGAAGTATTCTGGCCTGTGATTATCGTGACACGTAAGCACCTAACCGAGGCGATGGAAAACTATGCAGATGCGGCAAACGAAATCAAAGCGTGGGTGGGCATCGTCGAGGCGGTCCGCTGGCACAATTTCGTGGAAGTTCGCGGCACGTTTAAGGATGCCGATAATGTGGACGGCTACGTTATCTTCGACTTCAGACAGAACCGGTACAGGCTTATCACCGTCGTCCACTATGCAAAGACGACGAAAGAAATGCAGACCAAAGGGCACGTCTACATTCGATCTTTTTTGACGCACCAGGAGTATAACAATCGTAGTAATTGGGATAGGAGGTTTGGGACAAAATGAGCACCGTTCTAGGAAACCCGGCAGAAATGATTGCGCACGGCGCTCCACGCGTCATACACAATGACATGGAACTTGAGGCGTATACCGACGCTCTCTTCCAACTAACGGCGCTGGACAACCCCTCTAGCTCTGAAGCGGAAGCAATCGAACTTCTAACCTTACTCGTGGAACGTTACGAGCAGGAGCATTATCCTATTCCTGTGGCTGACCCCGCTTCAGTTGTGCGGCTCCTTATTGAACAACAGAATCTGACACAACGGGACCTAATTCCTCAATTTGGTTCGGAGAGTGCGGTTTCGATGTTTTTGTCAGGACAACGGAATCTCACCCTCGAACAAGTGCGAAAACTAAGCACTCGCTTCAAACTTCCCGCCGATGTTTTCATTCGAAAGGCTGTCGGAGCAAAAGCCTGATATATAAATGCGAGTTTTTAACTAGATCCTTCCGTCATTTGGGCGAGGCCGCATATCGGGCATCTTACAAGGAGATTTGGGGTCCGGCGACTAACCGTGTCGAACCGGTGGGTTTCCAGGAAAGCTCCATCGCGCGGGCACTTCGGCTTGAGTGCTCGGAAATAGGTCCCGCGAATGACCTGCACTTCTTCGTCTGAAAGTACGTCGGCAGTTGTACGCGTCTTGCCACCTCCCGCTTCGGGACCTCCGAATTTGTTCCAGTTCGCCGCTCACTCGCGCGAGGTTACGCCCCAACGCCTTCGCCCGGTACATGGCTTCATCGGCTCGTGCTATAAGCTCATTGGAGCCTGTGGCCTGATCTGGAAGCAAGCGATAGTCAATTGATTGGGCCGCTCGAATGGTCCCCTTTT
>JASIKQ010000101.1 GCA_030049565.1 Candidatus Sulfotelmatobacter sp. | reverse complement strand
CAGTCCGTAGATTTTGCGGATGGGAATCGCCAGCATCAGCACCATAGCGAATCCGGAATAAATCGCACCGGCGACAAAATAAGGCGGGAAAATCGTGGTATGCCAGCCCGGCACAATGCCGATGGCAAAGTCAAAGCTGACCACGGTGTGAACTGAAAGCACCAGCGGTGTTGCCAGACCAGCCAGAAGTAAATACGCGGTTTCGTAGCGGTGCCAGTGGCGGGCCGAGCCGCGCCATCCCATGGCCAGAATGCCGTAGATCATCCGCACCCAGGGCGTGGTTGAACGGTCGCGCAGAGTGCCGAGATCTGGAATAAGCCCCATGAACCAGAACAAGAGAGAGATCGTGCCGTAGGTGGAAACCGCAAAAACGTCCCACATGAGCGGGCTGCGGAACTGCGGCCACACTCCCATGGTGTTGGGATAAGGAAACAACCAGTAAGCGAGCCACGGACGGCCAAGGTGCAGCACGGGAAATAGCCCGGCGCAAGCTACGGCAAAAAGCGTCATCGCTTCGGCGAAGCGGTTAATGGAATTGCGCCAGGGCTGGCGAAGCAAAAGCAGAATGGCGGAGATTAGCGTGCCGGCGTGGCCGATTCCAATCCACCAGACAAAGTTGACGATGGCGAAGCCCCAGCCGATCGGGATGGTGATGCCCCATATGCCCACGCCTCTCAGAAACAGGTAGCCGATGGCGTAAAGCAGCATCATGGTCAGAAGAAACGCGGCGCCGAAGCCCGCGAACCACGCATTCGACGCGGGCCGCGTCAGCACGATGGCGCTGATTTTTTCCGTGACCGTGGCGAAGGTATGGCCCGGTTCGATAACCGGCGCGCCCTCGGTGGCAACGGTCGTTTTGGATTGCTCGTCCATGAATTCTGAGATTTACTCCGTGTTCCTCTGTGCCCTCTGTGTTTAGGTCCTTACGATTTCAACTCCGGATTGGGACTGCGAACCTCAGCCAGATACGTCGTCCGCGGACGCGTGTTCAATTCGCCCAACAGACTGTAGTTCAGTGATCTCTGCTTCCATTTCGAAACCTGGCTATTGGGGTCGTTGATGTCGCCGAACGTGATCGCTGCCGCGGGGCACGCCTGCTGACACGCAGTTTGCAAATCTCCGTCTTTGATCTTGATCAACTTGCCCTCGCGGACTGAAGCGACTTCGGTGTCGATTTTGTGTTCGTTGATGCGCTGCACGCAGTAGGTGCACTTCTCCATCACGCCGCGGCTGCGCACGCTGACGTCGGGATTGCGCATCATTTTGTACTGCTCGGTGGTCCAGTCCCGGAAAAGGAAGAAATTGAAGCGCCGCACTTTGTACGGGCAATTGTTCGAGCAATAGCGCGTCCCCACGCAGCGGTTGTAAATCATGTCATTGATGCCCTCGCTCGAATGGTTGGTCGCTCCCACCGGGCAGACCAGTTCGCAGGGCGCGTTCTCGCACTGCATGCAGGGCACGGGCTGGAAAAATGCTTTGGGATTGTCGCGATCCCCTTGATAGTAGGCGTCGACGCGAATCCAGTGCATGTGGCGGCCGAGCCGGGCCTGCTCCTGGCCGACAACGGCGATGTTGTTTTCCGACTGGCACGCGATCATGCACGCGTTGCAGCCCACGCACTTGTTCAGGTCGATGGCCATGCCCCACGCGTAGGCTTCATCTTTATAGTCGTAAGGCTTGTAGAGCGTGAGGCCGGGCGCGGGATTTTCATCCATCTCAGGCGCGAAGTTGGGGTTCTGGCGATATTCCTCAAGCGTGGCCGCGCGCACCAGCGGCCGCGTATCGCCGTTCGGCGTTTCCATCGACTGCATGCCCTGCACGGAGGCGAGTTCGTAATACTCGCCGGTCTTATTAATTTTGACCCCGGAAGCAATCCACGGCGCGGATGTGGTGCGCAGCGCGTAGGCGTTGAATCCCCAGCCGGTGCCGACGCGGCCGGCGCGCGTGCGTCCGTAGCCAAGCGTGACCGTGACGGAATTGTCGGGATGGCCGGCCTGAATCCAGACCGGGCCTTTTACTTTCTTGCCGTTCAACTCAAGCTCGACAACATCCTTGGAGGCAATCTGCAGCCGCTCGGCCATCTTCGGGCCGATGAGGATGGCATTGTCCCAGGTGAGCTTGTTCATCGGCTTCGGCAGCTCTTGCAGCCAGCTGTTGTTGGAGAATTGCCCGTCATAGATTGTCGGATCGCGTTGGAAGTTGAGCTCGATGGTGTCGGTGGCCGGAATCGACGACTCGGACAAGCTGCTCTGTTTCGCGGCGAATTGATTCGGAGCAAAAGCGGTGCCTTCAACCCAGCCGTCGTGCAGCGACTTCCGCCAGAAAGCTTCGAAATCAGTGCCACTGTGCTGCTTTTGCCAATAGGCGCGAACAAGATCATGTCCGGATGCATCGGGCTGTTCTGCAAGCAACGCAACCAGTTCCAACGCGCTTTTACCGTTATAAAGAGGAGCGATCAAGGGCTGAATAATACTTACCGTTCCGTCATAAGCGCGGGCATCTCCCCAGGATTCCAGTTCGTGGTTCTGGTTCACATGCCACTGGCATAGCTCTGCAGTTTC
>JASIKQ010000009.1 GCA_030049565.1 Candidatus Sulfotelmatobacter sp. | reverse complement strand
CCAGGCGAAGGACAGTTGACTTTGATGAATCGACGGGCCATCTACTCAGCGGATGATATCCGAGGCTGGCTTCCCTGGGGCGCGCTCGCTCCCTTCCTGGGCATAGTGCTGGTGGTACTCCCGTCGATCGCTGCGACGGTCGTCCTTCATCGATTGCGGCTGGTGGGCGCGGACGACGATCCGATCGGCGCGGGGGGCCTCTACGCGTTTCTGCTTCTAACGTTCACGTTGATCGGGCTCGTAGTCCTTGCCTGGGTGCGCTTCGTCGAGCGACGGTCGTTCGCCTCGATCGGATTGGTCCGGCGAGACGCCACGAAGAGGTTCCTTCGCGGGCTTGGCGTGGGTTTGGCAATGTCGTCGGCAATCGTCGCAGCCATCTGGCTGACAGGTGGCGCGAGAGCGGAAGGGTTCGGTAGGGCGTTTTCGACGCCGGTCACCCTCCTCCATATGGGAGCATTACTCGCTTGCTTCGCATTTCAGGGCAGTGTGGAGGAAGTGATATTCCGGGGCTGGCTCTTTTCCGCGGTGGCTCTGAAGCTCAATGTCGCTATTGCCGCCGTGGTGACATCGCTGGTGTTTACATTCCTGCACTTCGACCCAAAGGTGCGCCCGCTGTTTCTGGTCAACACCTGCCTCTTTTCCCTATTCGCTTGCAGTTGGGCGCTCCGGGCTGGCGACGTATGGGGCGTCATGGCTTGGCATGGCGCCTGGAACTGGCTGCTCGGCGTGGGCTTCGAAACACCGATCAGCGGGCTCAATCTAAAGATGCCGGCGCTTATCGTCCGACTAGTTCCGACGGGGCGGGATCTGCTCACCGGTGGCGCCCAGGGTCCCGAAGGGAGTGTCTTCTGCACGGCGCTCCTCGTCGCCGGAACCGTGTTGGTCCTGGGGCGCGGAGGTTTCTATGCAATGCGAAAATGGTCGTCCGGTTGACTAACTCCGGATCTAAAACCAATCGGTGAGGCCCAGACCGGGTGGGAATGTTTCGACCCCGCTCGGCATGCCGGGGTGACCGCAGCGTGGCGGGCCATACACTCAACTCCACCGCCGTCGTTCCGGCCCTAATTCATGCGGCATATCCTGCCGTTAATCCTTCGACGACGTCGCTCCTACCTACAGGAAAGATAGGGATTTCTTGAACGACGATAGCGGGTCAACCTACACCCGCAACTCCACCACGGTCGCCCCGCCCCCGCCCTCGTTCTGCGGAGGCTCGGCCACTGACTCCACATGTGGGTGCTCTTTCAGCGCCTGCCTCAGCGCCTTGCGCAGGATGCCCATGCCGCTGCCGTGCACCACACGCACGCGCGGCAGTCCGGCCAGAAAAGCGCGGTCGACAAATTTCTGCACCTCGCGCGTGGCGTCATCCACGGTGTAGCCGATGACGTTTATCTCCGACGGCGCAGCCGCACCCTCGTTCGCGATGGAAACCGAAATCCCCCGCGCCCGCGCCGCTTTCACAGGAGTATCCGCCGCGCGTCCGCTGGAAAGCACTTCGGCGATGTCATCGCGGGCGATCTTCATTTTCATCGCGCCGATTTCCACTTCGAAGTGGTCGTCGTCGATCTTGCGCGCAACTCGCGCGGCGCGGCCTGTCGATTTCAGCTTGACGTTGTCACCCTCGGAAACATGCTTTACCAACTGCGGCTGAGCTTGCGGATCGCCCTGGTCGGCTCCGCTCGAATGCGCCACCACGGTGGAATCAAACTGCTCGCGAAACTCGCGGCGTAATTTTGCGATGCGCCGCTCGGCATCTTTCGAAAGTTTCTGCGCGGCGGCCCGCTCCTGAATGGCGTTGACCGCCTCGCGCGCATGATATTCGAAGTCGCGCAGCAGGCTTTCCAGCTTCTTCTCCATCTCGCGAACCTTGGCCTGCTGGTCCTTTTTTCCTTCGGCCGCCAAGCGTCGTTTTTCCTGATCGAGTTCTCGCTGGCTGGTCTGCATGCGCAGGCGCTCGCCCTCGGCTGCGCGCAGCGCGGCATGAAGACGGTCCAGGAATTCGCCCACATCCCGCGCTTGCGTGCCCAGCCGCGCCCGCGCGGCGCTGATAATCGCCGGATTCAGCCCCAGGCGCTGCGCAATATTGATTCCCGCGGAAGCTCCGGGCACTCCCATCTTCAATTCGTAAGTCGGCTGTAAGGTCGCGTCGTCGAAGCCGACAGAGGCATTCATCACACCCGGCGTGTTGGCGCCATAAACCTTCAAGGAAGTGTGATGCGTAGAAATCACCGTCATGCAGCCGATGCGGCCAAAGTGAGAAGCGATGGCTACCGCCAGCGCCGCGCCTTCTTCTGGATCGGTCGCCGAACCGAGTTCATCGAGCAACACTAAAGATTGTCCGGTCGCGGTGCGCGAGATGAAATCGATATTGGTAAGGTGCGCAGAAAAAGTGGAAAGATTCTGCTCGATCGACTGATAGTCGCCGATATCGGCCAGCACTGCGTCAAATACGGGCAGTTCCGCACGATCGGCCGAAACCGGAATTCCGCATTGCGCCATCAACGCCAGCAGGCCGAGGGTTTTGAGCGTGACCGTTTTGCCGCCGGTATTTGGGCCGGTGATGACCAACTGCCGGCGTGAACCTTCAAGCTCGATGCTGACCGGAACGACAACGGCAGCTTTGAGCTTGAGGTTGCGCTCCAGCAGAGGATGGCGGGCGTTGTGCAGAACCAAGCTCGCTCCGCTCGCCGGACGGCCGGGGCGGCCGTCCCCAGGTGGTTCTTGCCCGTCCCCCGTGGCGGCGGAGAGCCTCACGGGAACACAACAGTTGTAGTCTTCTGCGAAACGTGCTTTGGCAAACTGTAATTCCAGTTCTCCGAGCACCTCAGCGGCTTCGAGGATCGCATCCGCGTGCTGGCCGATTTGCTGCGTCATCTGCAGCAGGATGCGGTGAATCTCCGCCTGTTCTTCATCGAGCAGGCGCACCAGGTCGTTGTTCTGCTCAATGGTTTCCAGTGGTTCCACGAAGACGGTTTGCCCGCTTGAACTGACACCATGAACCACCCCCTGAACACGCCGCTTCTGCTCAATTTTGACGGGAATGACAAAGCGCTCGCCACGGATGGTGACCAACTCATCCTGAACGGCTCCGCCTTCGGCCAGCCGACGCAGGTATCCGTGCAAGGATTCCTGGATGCAGCGCCGCTGCTTTTCAATTTCATGGCGAATCCGGGCGAGCTCAGGCGAGGCGCGATCTTCCAAGGCGCCGTCGGGAGTAAATTTATTGCGAAAGCCGCGAAGAAAATCAGTGAAGTCGGGCAAGCTGCCAGAGAGCGCCTGCGTCCGCTGCAACTCGCTCTGCATGTTGGCCGGGGGATGCAGCGCGATCTCACGCCATTCAGCGGCACGATCGACAAGCGTCACCACATCACGAATCTCAGCAATTTCCAGCACCGCGCCTGCAATGCGGGATTTGTCAAGCTGCTTCCGAATCTCAACCAGGCCGGAAAAATCGAATCGGCCACCAACACGCCGGAAGTCGCGGATTTCGCCGGTGAGTTCCTGCTGATCTCGGATCCAGCCGGCATCAATGCAGGGCGCGAGCGCGGCAATTTTCGCCTGGCCAAGTGGGGAAGATGCATATCCGCGCAACAGTTCGCGCAGAGCGTCAAACTCGAGCACGCGGGCCGAGTTGTGAACCAGCGGCTGGGGCATTCGACTTCATGTTATCGCAAGTGTGGGAGGGAAAAAGGGCACCTGAGGGTGCGTGGAACCGCCCGGCGCCAGCGCGGCCGGTCGCGCGGAGCCACAAAGCAGGAGCGCGTGCAGGGAAGCCCGTTCGACCTCGCTCAGGCTGGAAAACTACGACTGCGAGGCCGCGAGCGCATTGGAATCGGCTTGTATTCCTACGGGTAGCCGCAGCACGAACAAGGCGCCGCCTTCGGGTTTGTTCTGGCAGGTGATTTGTCCCTTATGGTCCTGAACCACGCCATAGACGGCGCTTAATCCCAAGCCGGTACCTTTGCCGATCGGCTTGGTGGTATAAAAAGGATCAAAGACGCGGTGAAGTTCCCTGATTCCCGGTCCGCTATCGGAAAATTGAATCACCACTTCGCCATCTCTGCACTCGCCAGTGACGCGTAGCGTCCCTCCACCGACATCCTCGAGGGCGTCCAATGCGTTTTCGACGATTTGCACAAACGCCAGAAAGAGCTGGTGGCCGTCCCCCAAGATTCTCGGCAGATGGGGATCGATGGCAACCTCAACGCGCATTCTCTGGTCGTGCTTGAATTCGCGCATCTGCACACTTCGCTGCAAGAGCATGCGCAAGTCGACCATCATCTTCTCGCCGGAACGTTGCTGGGCAAAACTGAGAAGGTTGGCGACCAGTTCGCGAGTGCGCTGCGAGTGGTTCACAATCTTCCGCACGAGCGCGTCCTGGTCGGCAGATAGGCGCTCGCTGGACCAGAGTTTCTCGGAGTCGTTCATGAT
>JASIKQ010000100.1 GCA_030049565.1 Candidatus Sulfotelmatobacter sp. | reverse complement strand
ATAAGTGACATTGGATTTCGCCAAATACGCCATCGGGCGTGCTGTCCGTTGCAAATTCTATTATCACGAGGAACTCATGAAACGAGCTTTGGCATTGGGGCTGTTAATCGCGATACTAGGCAGCCTCCACGCAGAAGCCCAAACGTCTCAGGGCGCGACGAGCGATACGGCAGAACGGGTGAAAAGGAAGAAAGCTCCCAGTGTCGCCGAGCAACTCGAGGCGATGAGACAGGCGATTGAGGCACAACAAAAGCAGATTCTTGAACTGGGCCAGCAGGTTCAGAGTCGCGATCAGCGCATCCAGGCGCTCGAACAGAGACTGGACCAGAACCAGGCTACGGCTACGCAAGCTCAGGCAAGAGCGGACTCCGCGGCTACCCAGGCAGCCGCCGAACAGCAAACTGTTGCAGCGCTGAAGAGCGACGTTGCGGACTTGAGAACCAGCAATGCGAACGTAGCTGTGGGTTTGCAAGAAGCGCAGAAAGCCGCGAAAGAACAAGTTGAAAGTCCCATTGCCATTCGGTTCAAAGGCATCACCATCACCCCCGGAGGCTTTCTGGCAGGCGAATCTGTGTACCGCAATCGAGCTCTGGGAGCCGACATCAACACGCCGTTTAACAGCGTGAATATGCCGGGAGCGGGGCAGAATGCGGTTTCAGAGTTCTTCGGCTCCGGGCGCCAGTCCAGAATCACCATGCTGGCCGAAGGAAAGGCCGGCGACTTCAAAATGAGCGGATACTATGAGGCCGACTTTCTCTCCGCGGGCGTAACTTCCAACAATAACGAGAGCAACAGCTACACGCTGCGACAGCGGCAAGTGTGGGGACAGGTTGCGGATAACGAATGGAGCCTGACCGGGGGCCAAATGTGGAGTCTGGTAACCGAAACCAGGCATGGCCTGGACAACCGCACCGAAGCCGTGCCCTTGACCATCGACCCGCAGTACACCGTCGGATTCAGTTGGGCGCGGCAGTACGGGATCCGCCTGGTGAGAAACTTTGGCAATCGATTCTGGCTCGGAGCATCGGTCGAGAATCCGCAAACCACATTCGCGGCTCGCAACAACGCGGCTAACTTCGCACTCGGAAGCGCGGGTAACGGCAGCGGGCTCTACAATTCCGCGATCACCGCTTGCAGCACCAGTACGATCGCTGGTACCGGCGGCACACTCACCAACGCCAGCACCACTTGTACGAACGCAGCCAACTACTCGTTCAATGCCATGCCCGACTTTATCTTCAAGGCTGCGGCAGAACCGGGCTTTGGCCACTACGAGATTTTCGGCATTCTGAGCCGCTTCCGTGACCGTGTTTATCCCTGCGAGGAACCGGGACTCTCGTCGAACTGCAATGGCACCAGTTCAGCGCTGGGCGCCTACAACTATGCGGTAACGGTTGGGGGCGCCGGGGCGAACGCGCGCGTGACCTTCTTCAAGCAGCTGGATTTTGGACTGCATGGCTTGTTGGGAGAAGGTATGGGCCGCTATGGGTCAGGCGGTCTGCCGGATTCGACTGTGCATGCCGATGGAACACTGGCTCCCTTGCGCGACTACCAGGGACTGGCCACTCTGGAGTGGCACACGAAGCGGATGGACCTTTACCTGAACGGCGGCGAGGAGTACGTGCGGAGGCGCTGGCAATTCGATCCTAACAATCCGATCAATCCATTCACGCCGGTTGGATACGGATCGCCATACTTCGGCGTGTCCGGTTGCTACCTCGAGACGGCTCCCAACGTCATCACTGGGACGAGTGGCTTCGCGTTCGGCTCGCTTTCGAAATGCAGCGCGGATACACAAAGCCTGATCGAAGGCACGGTTGGAATCTGGATACGGGCCCACAGCGGGCCGCATGGAAGGCTGCAGTTCGGACCGCAATACTCCTATATTGCGCGCAACGCGTGGGTGGGGACGAACGGGAGTGGATTTTCCGCGCCCCACGGCATCGAGGGTATGTTCTTCACCTCGTTCCGCTACTACCTGCCTTAAGTCTTTTCTGAACCCTCGCCCCGAAGGCTTCAGCGCCAGGGGCGAGGGATTTTGATCTTCATGCCCCGAATCAAGTCAAAATCACAGTCGAAAAAGTCGGCTGCGCAGTTCGGGAGGGACTTGGCCACTGGAGGCTGCTCTCCTGCATTCGGCATACAACCAGCAGATGCATGTTCGGCGACAGTGCGCTTGAAAAAAACCACCCCTACCCAACGGGCAGGGGCGGTTGTTCAGCGGTCAGACCCTGACTCCTACGGATTCACCGTGACGGTAACCGCCGGGCTTTGGCTCGAGTTGTTACTGCTGGTGTGGTTGTCGTCACCGCTGTAGGTTGCGGCAATCGTCCTCATTCCGGTGGTTATGAAATACAGCTTGCAATCTCCATTTCCGGTAGATGAACTAACAGCGCCGGTGCAAGATTCTCCGGTACTGGCAGTCAATGTTACAGCGCCTGTTGGTTTGTACGCGGCCACGTTGAAGTCCACGGTAGCGGTGGCTACACCGGTTTTGTCCTGCGTCACCGTTTGGTTGGGGGATGTCACTGTTGTGCTCGTGCTCTGCGGATTCACTTGCAGCGAGGTTGTAGCCGTTGCTGTGGTGTAGTCGGTCCTCGACGTTGGAGTGAACGTGGTAGACAAGGTATGCGTGCCCGCGGTCAGAATCCCCGAAGCCGGACTGTACTTGAAGCTGCCCGCCACATTGGCCGTCGCGTCCAGCTGGGTAGAGCTGAGGTCCGTGCCATAGCTGATTGCCGCCGGCGTTGACCAGGTGAGCACCGGTGTGGCCTTCGTCGCCGTGTTGCTGGCCTCCAGTTGCGGCGCAGTCAGGTAGTCGCTGTTGCCGGCTGCGTTCACAAAGATGGTGCAGGTTCCCGAAGGCGCATTCATCGTGTACGTGGCGCTGCCCGAGTTCGAACAGATTCCCGAGCTGGTGTAGGTGACCAGCAAGCCCGAGCTCGCCGATGCTGCAATGGTGAAGCTGCTTTGGTAGGGGGCAGTGGCCGGAGGTGGCACGCTGAACGTGATGGATTGCGTGGCCTGGTACGCAGTCACTTTCTGTGTGTCCTGCGCCGCGGCCAGGTCGCTGTTGCCAGGCTGGTTCGCGATCACGGAGCAGGCCGTCGTTCCGCTGGTCATGGTGTAGGTCGCGCCAGAGTTCGAGCATCCGCCCGAACTCGAGAAGGTTACAGCCAATCCAGAGCTGGCGGTCGCCGACACCGTAAAGCCGGTGCCGTAGGTTGCGGTTGCCGGTACGTTCGTGAGCGTGATGGTTTGCGAAGCCTGATTCACGGTGAAAGTTTGCTGATTCGGAGCGGCCGCGGAATAGTCGGTATTGCCGCTCTGGTCAGCTTCCACCGTCACCGATCCCGTGCCGGTGATAGTCAAAACGTTGCCCGAAACCGTAGCCGGTCCCGAAACCACGCTGAAAGCGATCGGCCATCCCGAAGTGGCGCTCGCGGTGAGCGTGACGGGCGCCGCGCCGTAGGTTTGAGTTCCCGGATTGGTGAAGTTGATCGTTTGTGTTGCTCTCGTGAAACCGTTGGCGGGTGGTACGTAAGCGACACCGCGGAAAACCTCGCTGGGGGCTGAAGTTTGCAGAGTTACGAACTGCTCGTTGGCTGGAAGGGTAGTGGCAGCGATGTTATCGGTGATGCCCACCAACGATGTGGGATCAGGCTCGCCACCGGAGACCGCGCTGAATTGAGCGGTGATGGCGTAAATAGTAGCGGTTCCGTCTCCGTTGTTGTAGCCGGTCATGTTACGGAGGCCGTAGGTGTAGCTCTGGAGCGGGTCATCGATACTGTCGTTGTAACCGCTGACGGTCACGGGCTGGTAGAGGTTCAAGCCAGCCTGGATCGTGTAGGCGTACGTCCAGGTCCCGCTGATTAGCGTCCACTTTTCGAGACCGGCGTAAGAATCGCTGGCATACGAGCCATTCGCGAGCTGAGGCAGAGTGAACGTTCCGTTTGTCGAATTCTGGAAGCTGACAGGGCTGGGCGTGTAGTTCGGTGGGCCGCCGGTGAAGCTGGGCGGGTTGCCTTCATCTGCTACGTAGAGAGTCGTGGGATTGGCCATCCAGAAGCCGAACGGCAAATATGGCGAGGTTTGATAAGACTGGCCGCCGGGAACGGTTGCCTGCGCGCCCCACAATTCCGTGATGGTGTTGGTGGTGTCAGTGCCGCCCGAAGTGCAACTTGGCAGTGGCGAACCGACCTGGAAGAAACCATCGTCGCCGTTGCCGCCGCTGCCTTTTGATACGTAGAGTTGCTGGTTGCCATTGCCATCGGTGTAGATGCCGACACCGCGCCAGTTATTGTCCTTAACGTGCTTCTTCTTGGACTCGTCCGGACGATCGGCAGCTGTGTAGGTTCCAAGCTGATACGACTGGCTCTGCTCCGGAATGGCGCAACGAACGCCGATCGTGAGGCCCGGCTCGTTGTAGGTTACTCCCCCCACCGTCACGGGGCTCTCTGTGGAATCGGAGTTACCCGCCGTGTAAAGCTCGTTTCCATCTACGGTAATCGCCGCGCGCGGGTTGTCACCGCTGTCGGCGTTGTCGATCGGAGTGAGGCTAACTAGGCCGGTGGAGTTGATCAGGGCAACTTCACGATCGTAGAAACCGTACGGCTGATCCCAGGTCGCGGTGCCGGCGCAGTCTGATTGACTGCTGCAGGACGGTAGGCCGCTGGGAAGCCCGTCTAAGACAATGGTCGACGCGGTGCTGGTTGGGTCGGTCACCCAGAGTCCGTTGTAGCCAGTGTAGGACCCGTTCAGTCCGGACCCATTCATTCCAGCAATCGTGAAAAATGCGCCGGCGCCGGCAGGAGCACTGGAGGGTGACGACAGCGTGATGGT
>JASIKQ010000099.1 GCA_030049565.1 Candidatus Sulfotelmatobacter sp. | reverse complement strand
GATCGATCCTGCACCTGGTCACACCATTCCTCTTTTAAGCTCCTCCAACGCGTATCTCGTCCCTCGCCACTCAATGCCATCATTGAGAAGCGTGTGAAACATGGAGCGCAGCAGCGTGTAGACAAACAGGCTCGTACCCACCGGATGCAGCACGAAGTAATAGGCCGGAACTTTCGAATGCCACGACATACCAACATAAATCGAAAACATCGAAGCCAGGGCAATGGCATAGGGCAAACGCGCCCATCCATGTGCCAGCCATATGCCTAGAAAGGGCAGCAGGTTCAGAAAGGCCAAGCCAAAGGCGGAAATCAGGGTTCGCCACCACTGAAAGGAAAGCACGGCGAAAAAATTCTTCGTCAAATTGTTTACCACCCCAATGGCTCCGAGCGCCCAGCGAATCGAAATCAAGTCTGCGCCAAAGACGTTGCGCTGCACGAAGCCTGCATTCTTCACTAGCTTGCCCAGTTTCATATCGTCGAGCACTTCCATACGCAGCGCCGCATAGGTGCCCACCGCTTCATAAACGCTACGCCGAATTAAATTGAAAGCCCCCACTCCCATATGGTCGCGCGACTTCGGATCCGCCACTTTCCAGGGCCTGTGGCCGAAGACAAACATGGTCTGGAAGAACGCAATCATCATGCACTCTCCCGGCGTTTTCATGATCATCTGCGGAAACAGCACCAGATGATCGACCTTCGACGCTTCGGCATAAGCGAGCGCGCGCCGCACCGAGTCCCGCTTGAACAAAACGTCGGCATCAGTAAATAAGAGCCACTCGCCAGCGGCCTCATTCGCGGCCGTCCACATTGCATGAGTTTTGCCCAGCCAGCCGGAAGGCAGCTCGCGATGATGAATTATTTTGAGCGACGGACGCTTGGTTGCTTGCTGCACCTGCGACAAGCGGGATTTCTCAAACTCATCCATGATCTCGCCCGTCTTGTCGATCGACCGGTCATCCACGGCGATGACTTCATAATTGTCGTAGTCGAGTTCGAGCAAGCGAGTCAGCGTTTGTTCGATATCGGCTTCCTCATTGCGCGCCGGAACGATGATCGAAACTTGGGGATTGCCGGAGGCTGAGACGGGATTAAGATCCCAGTCGGGCATCGAAATATCGGCCACGCTCGGCATTCCGATCGCGGCGTCGACAATTCGCGAAAACCACGCCAGAGCGAGAATTGTGCCCGTAATCCAATAAAAGTAATGCATTCCGGTGTGTGAAACAGTTTCCCCTTTCAGGTTTCTAGTTTGCAGCAGCACTGAAAATGGAAACTAGAAGCCGGAAACCAGCCTCGCGCGCAAGAATCCTTCGTGATTGAGGTTGTTGTTAGGTTCTTGCGCCGTTTCCGCGACTCGAATCCTCGATTCGCATATCCGGCGCGAACTTCATCCCATAAAACAGTATGGCAGAGGAGAGCACCATGGCGATCACGGGAAGAATGAAAGCCGTTTGCAGGGTGCGCTTATCCGCTACATAGCCCATCAGCGTCGGCGAAGGGACATCGCCCAACAAGTGATAAACAAAAAGACTGACGGCAAAGGCCGTCGCGCGGATGTGCGCGCCCACGCTATTGAGCACGGCTGCGTTCAGCGGGGAAGTATTTAGCAGCAAAAAAAACGCCGCCATGGCGATCGCCGGCATCATCACGGGCCCGCGCCAAAACAGCGCCACAATCATGAGCGGCACTCCCACTGCCATGCTGGCCGCGGAAACAAAGTAATACGCGCCTTTCATCTTCGGCAGCAGATAATCGCCCAGCCATCCTCCCGCCAGCGACGCCAGAATTCCATCCACAACGACGATGATCCCAAACATAAAATTCGCCGATTCCAGCGAATACCCCCGCGCGCGTGACAAGAAAGTGGGCATCCATACCTGAATCCCGCCCAAGGCAAAGGTCATCATGGCCATGCCCAGAGTCGCGCTCCAGAATGCCGGATTTCGCGCCATACCGATGAGCGTGGCGCGCTCCGGCGTCTCTTGGAGCAAGTCGAAATGTCCGCGCTCTGGCTCGGGCAAAAACAGCACGGTAAGCGCAAGCAAGAATCCGGGCGCTGCCGCTACATAGAAGGGAAATCGCCATCCAAAATGCGGGCTGAGATGTCCGCCCAGCAAATATCCCGCAGCCGTACCCACCGGAATCGCCAGATAAAAAACGCCAAGAATCCGTCCCCGCTGCTCTTCTGGAAACAAGTCGGCCACAAACGTGGGAGCAATCGTGACGAATGTCGCCTCGCCGATGCCAACCAGTGTGTGGCGAATGAGGAGTTCGCTATAAGTGTGCGTGACCGCGGTAAGCAGCGTGAGCGCGCTCCAGAAAATTGCCCCGGATACGATGATTCGCTTGCGCGAAAAGCGGTCCGCCAGCGGGCCGACGAATGGTGCCGCAACCATGTAGAAGAGCAAGAAGGCGCTGGTGAGGTAGCCGACCTGGGCGTTGCTCAAGCGAAATTCGCTCTGCACCAGCGGCTGCACTGCAAACAGCACGGAGCGGTCGACATAATTCAGCAGATTGAGCGCGGTCAGAAGAATCAGTGCCGCGTAGGGGTAAGATTTCGCCGTAGCCACAGGTCGAGCGAATATAGCATGAGGATCAAATCAGGATCGTGATGGCCTCTGCTTTTCGCTCCTCGGCCAGCGCGCCACGATTGTCGTCGAAATGCCCCCGCGGGGGCGAAACTCACCTTTCACTTCCGCCCATACGGGCTTCGCCCATCGCACTACATCTCCCAGTACGCGGTTCACAACATTCTCCTGAAAAATTCCCAGATTGCGGTAGCTTTGCAGATACTCTTTATACGATTTCAGCTCCAGGCACACTTTATCCGGCTGATAGCGGAGAGTAATCACGCCAAAGTCGGGCAGCCCCGTCTTTGGGCACACCGAGGTGAACTCAGGATCATCGATCACAATCTCATACCCCGGAAACCGATTGGGCCAGGTTTCGATCTGGGGAAATTTGGCGTCGAGACCCGCAGCGGCGTGCTCGGGAGTATAGCGTGGCGTTTTGGGCATGGGAATATTGTAGCGGCTGGGGAAGGCACACATCGCCGTGAAACCACCTCCCGGCGAGTCAGAAAGCGCATCCTCCTCCTGCTCCCCGCATCCAAGTGTGTAACGGCTCAGACGGACGGCGTTCTCCCGGGACTTATCTAAGTGGTAAATTAATCCTTACAGTTGTCCTCGCCGCGCGCTGAAAGAAAACAGCTTGCCCGCAAATCACAATTCGAATGGACGCCCTGCGCTCCGCAAGCCCCGCACCTGGGTTGCGGTCGGAATCCTGGCCGCGTTGGCGGTGATTCCCATTTTCACCCGCCCCGGCCCATTGAAAGTCCATGTCACAACCGTCGAGCGCGGACCGATTCGCAGCCTGATTTCGACCAACGGCAAAGTTGAGCCCATTCGCAATTTCGAGGCGCACTCCCCCGCCGCAACTACGGTAGAGCGTTTGCTGGTAAAAGAAGGCGATCATGTGCGTCAGGGGCAATTGTTGCTGCAGCTCGATGACGCTGATCTGCGTAGCCAGGCGGCTCGCGCGCAGGCGCAAATCAAGGCTGCGCAGTCCGAACAATCTGAACTGACGACCGGCGGCACCCGCGAAGAGATGCTCACGCTGGATGCGCAATTAGCCAAAGGCCGAACCGCGCTCAATACAGCGCAGCGGAATCTGGAGGCTCTCCGCCGCTTGCAGCAGCAAGGGGCGGCCTCGGCCGGCGAAGTCAAGCAGGCGGAAGATAATGTAGAACGCGCGCAAGCCGATTACACCTTGTTGCAGCAAAAGCAAAAAGACCGCTACTCGCAGCCGGAGGTCGCCAAAGTGCAGGCGCAAGCCGCGGAGGCCCAGGCCGCCTATGACGCCGCCGAAGACGCACTGCGCAAATCTGGTGTGCGCGCCCCCTTTGACGGCATCGTCTATGCGGTTCCGGTCAAACAGGGAGCCTACGTCCAAACCGGAGACTTACTACTACAGGAAGGCGATCTCTCGAAAATGCTGGTGCGAACCTTCGTCGATGAACCCGATATCGGCCGCCTCGCCATCGGACAGAAAATTGAAGTCACCTGGGATGCGCTGCCTTCGCGCATCTGGAACGGCACGGTCAGCACTGTCCCTTCCACCGTCAAATTGCGCAGTTCGCGCAATGTGGGCGAGGTCACCTGCACCGTCGACAATCACGATCGGCGCTTGTTGCCCAACGTTAACGTCGGCGTCGCCATCATTACCGCCGAACATAACGGTGTTCTCACGGTTTCGCGGGAAGCGGTTCGCATGGATGACACCACCCCCTATGTTTATCAGGTTGTTAATGACAGGCTCGAACGGCGTACAATAGAAATCTCTTTGCAAAATCTCACGCGGGTCGAAGTCACTTCCGGCCTTCCGGAAAATGCTGTGGTGGCCCTGGCCCCGGCCGAATCCAAGCCTATGACTGACGGCGCACGCGTTCAGGTGGTCCCTTAATCATGAAGAAGTTGATTACTTCGTTCTTATTTTCGTTTTTGTTTTTATGGTGGGCATTCCCGCTTGCCATGGGGGCCGAAACGCCGCAAATACTCGTTGCCTCCGGCCGCGCCGATCAGGCCGTGCAATCGCTGCAAGAGCAAATCCGCAGCGCCCCAACGGCGGAAAACTACAACCTGCTCTGCCGCGCTTATTACGAGCTGGGCGCATGGGATGCTGGAATTTCCGCGTGCCAGAACGCGGTCTCACTCGCGCCTGTCAGCGGCATGTATCATCTCTGGCTCGGCCGCATTTACGGCAAGAAGGCTGAGCACACCGGTTTTTTCAGTGCCGCCGGACTGGCCAAAAAAGTTCGCGTCGAGCTCGAGCGCGCGGTTCAGCTTGATCCCAATAATTGGCAGGCGCGCACCGATCTTGCCGAGTTCTATATAGAGGCTCCCGGCGTCGTGGGCGGTGGTAAAGATAAAGCCCGCGCCCAGGCCGAGAGCATCGCTCGCCTGAATCCCGCAGCGTCCGATTGGGTGAAGGCCCGCCTAGACGAAAAAAATAATGACACCGATGCCGCGGAACGCGATTACCGTGCCGCCGTCGAGGCCAGCCACGGTGGCGCGCGCGCCTGGCTGAATCTTGCCGGCTTCTACCGTCGCAATAACCGCTTCGACGAAATGGAGCAGGCTTTGACAAGGTTAGAATCGAGCTCTCTCGATCATTCCGCCGCGCTCGTCGATGGGGCCGGCATGTTGCTGCGGACAGGGCGCGATTTTCCTCTTGCCATCCGCCTGGTGCAGCGCTACCTCAACCCCGGAAGCGAAGAAGAAGAAGTTCCTGCCTTCAAGGCGCACTGCCTGCTGGGCGAGTTGCTGGAAAAGCAGGGAGACCGTGCCGGAGCCGCGGACCAATATCGCGCCGCGCTGGCGCTGGCTCATGACTTTCGGCCTGCGCAGGATGGCCTGCGTCGGGTTTCCAGCTAAGCATCTACCTCGCCTCCGGAT
>JASIKQ010000098.1 GCA_030049565.1 Candidatus Sulfotelmatobacter sp. | reverse complement strand
AGGAATGTCGCGTAACCTAAGTTCCTGTTACGTTCCTGTTACGGAAGTGAGTCACGTGCCAGGGCAGAATGGCTAATTCGTTGGGATTTAAGGGACTTGCGCGCGCGCCGATTTCGGCGCTGGTTTTAGCGACTTATTACACTACCTGCGGAGGTGAATTTCCCGCCTATTTCAGCTCCAGAACTTCTTTTTCTTTTCCCTTGCTCATTTCTTCCATCTTCTTGATTTCGTCGTCGGTGAGCTTCTGAATTTCTTCCAGCGACCGCTTTTCGTCGTCTTCCGTGATTTTTTTATCCTTGCTCGCCTTTTTGATGGCGTCATTGCCGTCGCGGCGGATATTGCGCACCGCGGTGCGATGCTCTTCGAGAACTTTATGCAGATGTTTGACCATCTCCTGGCGGCGCTCCTGCGTAAGAGCGGGTACGGGCACGCGGATCATTTTGCCGTCGTTCATGGGATTCAGCCCGAGATCGGCGGAGCGAATGGCCTTTTCGATCGCACCCACTTGCGACGGATCAAAGGGCTGCACTGTAATCATCTGCGCTTCCGGCGCGTGTACCTGCGCAACTTGATTTAGCGGCAGCTGCTGGCCGTAACACTCGACGCTTACGCCGTCGAGCATGTGCACGTTGGCGCGCCCGGTGCGGGTCGCCGCCATCGCCCGGCGAAAATCTTCGACCGCTTTATCCATGCGGGTTTTCAGTTGCACGTAGGTTTCTTTCAGACCGGGAATCGCAGCCATGCTGGCTTGAGCCATAGAAAAGCTCCAGGAATTGTTAAGAATCAAAACGTGGAATTATAAACCCAATCTGTCTGGTAGCGGATGGATCGGATCTTACGCACTCACCATCGACCCGATTCTTTCTCCCATCACCACGCGCCGAATATTCCCGTGCCCATTCAGGTTGAAGACAATGATGGGAAGGTTATTGTCTTTGCACAAGCTGATGGCGGTGGAATCCATTACCTTCAGACCCAGCTTCAGCACGTCCATGTAGCTGATGTCGGCAAATTTCTTGGCATCTTTCACTTTCATGGGATCGGCGTCGTAGATGCCGTCGACCTTGGTGGCTTTGAGAATGGCGTCGGCTTTGATTTCCATCGCGCGCAAGGACGCAGCCGTATCCGTCGAGAAATATGGATTGCCAGTGCCGCCGGCGAAGATTACGACTCGACCCTTCTCCAGATGCCGGATAGCGCGCCGGCGAATAAAAGGCTCGGCGACCTGGTTCATTTCAATCGCCGACTGCACGCGCGTGTAAACATGCTGCTTCTCCAGCGCATCTTGCAGCGCCAGCGCGTTGATCACGGTAGCCAGCATGCCCATGTGATCGGCGGAAACACGGTCCATATCTTTCGCCTGCTGGGCCACACCGCGAAAGAAATTTCCGCCACCCACCACGATTGCAATCTGCACGCCTAACTTGTGTACGTCAGCCAGTTCGGCGGCAATCTCGTGGATTCGATTTGTCTCCACCCCAAAGCCCTGATCGGCAGCCAGGGCCTCTCCGGAAAGCTTCAGCAGAATGCGTTTAAAAGCAGGGGCTTGCATCGAGTTCAAGTCTAGCATCTCTCGTGGAATCTCGACTTTTCGTAAGAATGGTTTTGAATCTTGTGACGCTCAGGCGATCCGCAATCGGCTTGTCTCCGCTTCGCAGTGGCCGCTTCAGTGCCTGCTAAAATTGAAAGTTAAGCTCATCTCAATGGACGCCGCTTACATCCGCAACTTTGCCATCATCGCGCACATCGACCATGGCAAGTCTACTCTGGCTGACCGCCTGCTGGAGCTGACTGGCGCGCTGAGCGCGCGCGAGATGCAGGCGCAGGTCCTCGACTCCATGGATTTGGAGCGCGAGCGCGGCATCACCATAAAGGCCCACGCCGTGCGCATGATGTACACGGCGCAGGATGGGCATACTTATCAACTCAACCTCATCGATACTCCCGGCCACGTGGATTTTTCTTACGAAGTTTCACGATCGCTGGCCTCGTGCGAGGGCGCGCTGCTGGTGGTGGATGCATCGCAGGGAGTGGAAGCGCAGACTCTGGCGAACGCTTACCTCGCCATCAATAACGGGCTTGAGATTATTCCCGTCATCAACAAGATCGATCTGCAAAGCGCCGACATTCCGCGCACCAAAGAAATGATCGAGGGCGCCGTCGGGCTCGACGCCTCTAACGCAGTGCTGATCAGCGCAAAAACCGGCCAGGGCGTGCCGGAAGTGCTCGAAGCAATCGTCAAGCGCGTCCCTCCACCAAAAGGAAATCCTGAAAACCGGCTGCAGGCGCTGATTTTCGACTCCTGGTTTGATCCTTACCGCGGGGTCATCGTCCTCACGCGCGTTTTTCAGGGCACGCTGCGCAAAGGCGAGAAGATTCGCCTCTGGTCGAACAATCGGGTCTTCGACATTGAGGCCCTGGGGGTGATGACCCCAAAACCGGTTGATGTGGATGAACTGAAAGCTGGCGAAGCCGGCTTCCTGATTGCCAACATCAAGAACGTCGCCGACAGCAAAATCGGTGACACGATTACTGACGACGCCAATCCCGCATTCGACGCCCTCCCCGGATTCGAAGAGATCAAGCCCATGGTCTTCGCCGGGCTTTACACGGTCGACGCGCATGAGCATACACGCCTGCGAGAGGCACTGGAAAAACTGCGGCTGAATGATTCGTCATTTTTCTTTGAACCGGAAAGTTCGGCAGCTCTGGGCTTCGGCTTCTGTTGCGGCTTCCTCGGCCTGCTGCACATGGAAATTATTCAGGAACGGCTGGAGCGCGAGTTTGCGCTTGAACTTATCACCACTGCGCCCAGTGTGCGATACAAGATCACCAAGACCGATGGCGAGTTGATCGAGGTCGATAATCCTTCGCGCTGGCCGGATCCGAGCCTGATCGAAAAAGTGGAAGAGCCCGTCATTCTGGCCACCATTCTCACCAATGAAGAATATGTTGGTGGAATCCTGAAGCTGGTTGAAGAAAAGCGCGGCAAGCAGAAAACCTTCGAGTACGTCAGCTCCTCGCGCGTGATGTTGCACTACGAGTTACCGCTGAATGAGATCGTTCTCGACTTCTACGATCGGTTGAAAACGGTTTCGCGCGGCTACGCTTCGCTTGACTATCATCTCGCCGGTTATTGGGAATCGCCGATGGTAAAGCTGGACATTCTGGTTGCGGGCGATCCGGTTGATGCGCTTTCGATCATCGTGCATCGCGATTTCGCCTACGAGCGCGGCAAAGCCCTGGTGACGAAAATGAGACAGCTCATTCCCCGGCAGATGTTCGAAGTTCCCATTCAAGCCTCAATCGGCGCGAAAATCATTGCAAGAGAGACGGTTTCCGCCATGCGGAAGAATGTCCTTGCCAAATGCTATGGCGGCGATATCACGCGAAAACGAAAGCTGCTAGAAAAGCAGAAAGAAGGCAAAAAACGAATGAAGCGGATCGGTCGCGTCGATATCCCGCAGGAAGCGTTCCTGGCGGTCCTGAAGGTCGGAGAAGAAAGCGACTAAGGCCCTGAGACGAAAGTTAGGGGATTGGCCGCTTCAATGCCGCTTTCGTTTCGGCAGATAGAGTCCCAAATCGAAAGCTCGAAAACCGTAGAATGTGCAAATCTCCAATACGGGAACGCGATAGTTTTGGACGATATTGGTGAATGTTAATGCGAAATGAATTGCCTAACTGATTACTACTGAGGAATTTACAGGCAGGTCAATCAGCGGTGGGCAAAACCCTGGCGCCCGCAAAACTTTATTCGCAGCCTACCCTTCCACAAATTTTTCCACAGCGCAGCATGCGCGAACCAAGTGCCGCCATATAAGGGGTTTACCGCGGTAAATTACAGGAATTCCTGTAGCAGCATACTACTCCCCTGTAGCATAATCCCCTTCCGCCATTGTCTCAAATCTGGTGCAATTCTTGCGGAATGCCAGCATCAGTTTGCCGGTTGGCCCATTACGTTGCTTGCCAATAATAATCTCGGCTTTGCCCTGCAAGTCGGGATCGTCCAGCCTGTAAACCTCTTCGCGGAAGATGAACATCACCAAATCGGCATCCTGCTCGATCGAGCCCGATTCACGCAGATCGGCGAGCTGCGGGCGATGGTCGCCGCCCCGGCTCTCGGGAGCGCGGCTCAATTGTGACAGCGCGATCACCGGCACCGCGAGTTCTTTGGCCAGCGCCTTCAATCCGCGCGAAATCGCCGATACTTCCTGCGTTCGATTTTCGTAGCGCTTGCCCCCGCCAGACATGAGTTGCAGGTAGTCGACGATGATCAAGTCGAGCTTGCCTTGTGCCTGCTTCAACCGCCTCGCCTTGGCGCGCATCTCGCTTAACGAAATGCCGGCAGTGTCATCGATGTAAATGGGAGCGTGTGCCAGTTGCTCCATGGCGCGCACCACTTTGCGAGTGTCGTCCTGCCATAGCGAGCCGGTGCGCATTTTGTGCGCATCCACTTCGGCTGTTGAGCAAAGCAGTCGCAGCAGCAGAGCTTCGCGCGACATTTCGAGCGAAAACACTCCCACCACCTGTTGATCTTTGATGGCCGCATTTTCGGCAATGTTCATGGCAAACGCGGTTTTGCCCATCGATGGCCGGGCCGCAATGATGATCAGATCCGAGCGCTGCAAGCC
>JASIKQ010000097.1 GCA_030049565.1 Candidatus Sulfotelmatobacter sp. | reverse complement strand
ACACTTTGCCCGTGAAATTCAGCGACATGTGCGAGATTTCCCAGGAATCGTCGCCAACATCGCATTGCTCCACGAGGAAGTGCCCGCCTTTGTCCAGATGCCCCAGGATTCCCCAGCCAAAGCTGACTTCTTTAGACAATGTCCCGTCGATCTTTGCGATGCGGCGGGCATTCGCATCGATCAGCACAGCTCCCCTCATGCCTGTTAGAACTTCTTCCACATGGGAAGGCGGATGATAGCCTGGATTCGGCCGAAACCTAAGGCGCACCAACCGATCGCCGGCTTTGCCCACATTAGCAGTGCCGTCCTGCTCACCGTCGTACTCATATAAAAAAGCATCGGGCAGGGCCTTCACAATGCGCAGCGTGCGGTCTGCATTTTCCTGTTCCTGCGAACGCTTATGCCTGAGCTGTTCGGGACTGGCCACAAGATTATTGAGCCGGGCCTTTTCGCCGCGCAGTTGTGCAGCATTGAGCGGCTTGTCATTGTAGGCGATGGTGATGCCCGCCATCGCATCGCGCGTCTCCACATAAAGCCGGGTCTGCGAACCTTGCGGAGTCTGCCTGCGTGAACGAAACATGTGCTTGATCGATGACTCATTGGCGGCGGCGACTTCGTGGGCAACCGCCTCTCGCATCAGTTTTACGCACGCCGGCGCATCCAGAGGGCCTGACTGCGAATCCCCGGCCGGGGTGAGCTTTGCCCCAGACGTGGCGAGTAAAGCAATCAAGAAAGTGGTCCTCAGTTGCTGCAGCATCGGCTTACTTTTTGCCATCGTCCGTGTCACATCCTCAGTCTATCAGCGGGCGGTAAAATCCTCTCCCTAGAAGGCGATGAAGCCCGTTTGAGAACTTGCCGCGCCCTCCGTGGCTTGCGTATAGTCGTTGCAGTGAGCGGCATTTTGGTTTACTTGTAGCATTTGCGGCTGAATCGCCAACCAAAAGGAGTTATATGAGTTCGTTGCCGCCCGCACTCGTTCGATTAGGAGGGTCGTCGTCATGAGCGCTCCCGCCATTGGGTTGGCACAGATTGGCAAGTCAGTTTTCATCAAGGGCGATCTTTCCGGCAGCGAGGATTTGTATGTGGATGGTCAGGTCGAAGGCAGCATCGATCTCAAGGGAAACAGTCTAACGATCGGACCGAATGGACAGGTTAGAGCTGGAATCGACGCCAAGGGCGTAGTAATCCAGGGAAAGCTGGATGGCAACATCCAGGCTACGGAGCGCGTCGAATTGCGCAAATCTGCAATTGTCACTGGAGACATAACCACGCAGCGCATTCTGATTGAAGACGGTGCGTTTCTGAAGGGCAAGGTAGATATTCATCGCGACCAGACGAAGTGAGGAGCTTCCCGCTGGTGCGAAGAACAACGGCTTCGGCCTCAAGAGGTAAAGCCGACGCAGGGTTTCTAATTCAGAAAAATGACCAGTACGAAGTGCGCGTTGCCTGAGGCCGAAAGCTGAAGGCCGGTAGTCGATTTCACATACGTTCATGAAACTTTTTCGCAGCTCTTCCAGCACGGAGACCGCGCCGGCCCAAACCGAGCAGAAGCTCACGCGCCGCTCCAGCGGTTTGGGGGAACTCTCACGCATGTGGGAGTCTGCCGAAGGGCTATGTGTTCTCGACCTAGGAGCGACTTCGGCGACCAATATTCGCCATTTCACCCAGCGCGGCCACCGAATCTACAGCGAGGACTTGCTGGCGGCGTCCACCGATCCCGCGCTTGTCATCCCGGGTGAGGATGGAAAAGATGAGCACGGCAAACCGGCTCTCGACAGCCGCAAGTTCCTCGCCGATAACCTCGTTTACCCCGCCGCACACTTCGACGTAATTCTTTGCTGGAATCTTCCCGACTACCTCAATGAGAGTCTGGTGAAGCCGGTCGTCGGGCGTCTATGGTCAGTGCTGAAGCCGGGCGGCATGCTGCTTGCTTTCTTTCATACACGCGATGCTGGTCCTGACTCGCCCTGCCATCGTTACCACATCCTTGGTCCCGATAGCCTGGAGATGAAGAAAATCGTGTTGCGCCGGGAACCCGGTCGAGGCGCTGTTCGCGGCGCAGTAGGAGATAGTTTTCAGTTGCAGCGGGTGTTTAATAATCGTCACATCGAGAACTTATTCCGCGATTTCGCGTCTATCAAGTTCTTTCTCGCCCGCGATAATATTCGGGAAGTGCTGGTCGTGCGCTAGCCCGCTCCAATTCAGCCCAGGGTAACCACAGATAGTACCGCTAGCCCGAGAAAAGCCATTTTCAATCCTTCTGCCTCCACACAGTGACTCCCATGCGGAAGAGGTAATTGCGAATAATTTCAACCCGCGGGTGCGGCGACAATGCGCATGTAACGATGTCGCAAATTTCTTCCGGCACATAGGCGCGGCGCACGGAGGTCACTCCGTCGCTCCATGCCACGCGACTGCCCATGATGGGATAACTGGCATAGACCAAAGCCAGATGCAGCGGATGCCGAATCAGGTCATTGATTAGCAGCGCCCGCCGGCTCACCCGCAAGGCCTCGCGGACAAATTGGCCGAGGTGCGGCGGAGCCAGATGATGGGCAAAGAGGTTGCAACTCACAAAATCGAAGCTTTCGTCGCCGAAGGGCAGAGCGACCGCGTCGGCGGCTACGCTGTGCGCCGGCGTAAAGAACTTCCTTGAACCTGCGCCGTCTTGTGCGACTGTTCTCCCAGCCAGGTGCGAGGGAATGCGGTCTAATAGCATCACATCCAAACGAATT
>JASIKQ010000096.1 GCA_030049565.1 Candidatus Sulfotelmatobacter sp. | reverse complement strand
TACGCCGGCTCGCACGGATGGACGATTCACCCAAACCGTAGACAATCCGAGCGATTGCGCCGGGATCACATCGTGATAGACACTCTGGCCGACATGGAGAATACGGTGCGGGGAAACCCCGATCCGGCTCAAGGCCAGTTCAAAAATTTTCAACGAAGGCTTGTACGCGCCTGCTTGTTGGGCGGTGATGACGTGATCGAAATCAACGCCGAGCTGGGGACGAGTTCCCGCGAAGAGGTCGTCGTCGACATTAGAAATGATTGCCAGGCGAAAGCGACTGCGTAGCTTGTGCAACGCGCTCACGGTGTCGTGCCATGGCTTCCACTTTGGCAGCGATTCGGGGAGCGAGCGGACTTCCTCGTCGGTTGGCGTAAATCCTAATTGCTCTCCGAACTGCCGGACGACAGATTGCAGGACTTCGCGATAGCGGCGATACTCTCCCGCCTCGGCTTTAGCTTCGAAGTCGCCATAGAGTTTGAGAAGCGTGGCATCATCTATGTCTTTTCCGCTGACCGTAAGAATGCGATGCAGGCAGCCGAGGATGCCGTCCTCCCAGTTGATGAGCGTGCCGTAGCAGTCGAAGGTGAGAATTTCGAAACGGGTGAAGTCCAGCATGGCTGCGGCTATTTCCTGAGTTTCCGAAAAGCGTTATGCCTTGAGTCCCGGCAACAGAGGCGCTTCTTCCTGCGGTTCGCTCTGAGCTTCGGATTCTACACAAGCTTCATTGGCAGGAATCGTCTCCTCCGCTGAAGCCTGATTTCCACCCGAGGCGGCTTTGGGAGCGAGAAATTTGGCGCTGTTCAAAAGCGGGCGGCCGAGCGAAGCGTTGTAACTGGTCCAAGGGCTCTCCAACTCCGCCTCGCGTTCGAAGTGGGCGCGCATGGCCTCCATTTTGGAGTCGAGATCGTCGAGGTAGTGCAGCATGAGCGCCTCGGCGAACATGGGCAGCTTGGGCGAGCCGAATTCGTATTCCCCGTGGTGGCTGATGATGAGGTGTTCGACCAGAGTCTTCAGTTCCTCGGGAAATCCCGGGACGAGCGCGAGTTTTTCCTGCAACATTTCCAGCTCGATGATCATGTGACCGAGCAGCTGGCCGCGCGTACTGTAGGAGAACGAGCGGTTGTAAGTCAGCTCGTGAATCTTGCCGATATCGTGGAGAAATGCGCCCGTGAGCAGCAAGTCGCGATTGACTTGAGGATAATTTCTGCAGATCAGATCGCACGACCGAAAAAGCGACACCACATGATCGAGCAGGCCGCCGATGTAGGCATGATGCAGGCTCTTGGCGGCGGGAGCGTTGCGGTACGCGGAGGCGATCTGCGGATCGGAGATGAAGGCCTGCACCAGCGCCTTCAAATGCGGATTCTGGAATGTCGCAACCAAATCATTGAGCGTCTGCCAGAGTTCGTCGATGTTCTTCGTGGTCTTGGGGAGATAGTCGGAGTATTCGATTTCGGCTTCGCCCAGCTTGCGCAGCTTGTGAATGGTGATCTGAAAACGGTTCTTGTATTTATTGAGCAGGCCTTTGATTTTAAGGAAGTCGTCCTGATCGAAAGCGTTGAGGACTTCTTCGACGTTGTCCCACATCTTGGCTTCGAGATGGCCGCTGCGGTCGCCGAGGACCAGCGAGAGGTAAGGTTCGCCCGTCTTCTTGGGCTTGATTTGCTTACTGACCACGACAAAGGTGGAGGTGATGACCTTGTTCTCGTGGCGGATGCAATCGCAGATGTAAAACTCTTTCATGCTGCGCAACAGTGTAAACCAGAAGGCGCGGCTTTTTTCCCTGCATAGAAGCCGAAGCGGCTGGGATTCTTTATAGAACACCCAGTTTTTTCTTCTTCTTCAGCTTCTTCGCATCGCTAGACTTGGCGGTGGTTACCTCGATGGGGGCAGTCTGATTCAGGCTGGCTCCGGAATCGACGTATCCATCGGCGACTTTGATATAAGCTTCTTCGCGCAACTTGGTGAGATAGGCGCGCAGCGCGGGCTGGAGTTTCTCGTAGTACAGCGCGTCCTGCACTCGGTTCTCAACCTCTTTCAATGGCGGTATGCCCGCCGTCTGGTGGTTGCTAACTTTCAAAATAACAAATCCTTGCTTGGTACGGATGACATCGGTCACTTCGCCGGCCTTCATGGCGAAGGTGCGGTCTTCCAGTTCTTTGGCGAGGGTGCCGCGCTTGAAGACGCCCAAATCGCCGCCTTGCGCGGCAGAGGGGCCATCGGAATATTTCTTGGCGATGTCTTCAAAGCTGGCGCCGCCGCGAATCTGTTTGAGCAGATCGTTGGCTTTGGCATCGGCAGCCGCCAATGCACCCGCTTCTTCGGCTTGTTTAGCAGCCTCGTTGTTGGCCCCTTCTGTTTTGGGATCGGTCGTTTTGGGATCAGCCGCGCCGCCCGTTTCTGCGGGTTCTGTCTTGGCAGATGCATCCGCCGCCGGCTTCTTGGGAGCGATCAGAATCTCACTTAGCTTGATCGATTCGGGCTGCTCCAGTTCGTTCTTGTGTTGGTCGTAAAACTGCTGCTCTTCTTCTTTCGTAATGGAAAGATGCGAGCCCACTTCCTGGCCGATCACCTTCTGCGTGACGATCTGGTTGCGCATGTTCTGCTTGAAATCTTCGTAGGAGATGCCCTGGGCCGTGGCCGCCTTTTCCAGATCCTCCATGGTGTCGAGCTTCATGTCCTTACGCATCTGGTCAAGGCGCTTGATCAGTTCGGTGTCGCCGGTAATGCCCAGATCCTTGCCTTTTTCCAGAAGGAGTTGCTGGTCGATTAGGTCGCGTAAAACGTCTTTTTCGCGCTCGGCGTAGAGTTTGTCAGCATTGGCGGGATCCTGCTGCTTGACTTCGTCCCTGAGCTGGTCTTTGCTGCGCTCGAAGTCAGAGCGGGTAATGATCTCACTGTTCACACGCGCGATGATTTCTTCCACCACGCTCTGGCCCGCGGCCGATGCCAGCAAACACGCCACACTAATAAGAGTAAGAAACAATTTCTTCATATGATTCCTGGGGTACGCGAACGCCTTTACGCTATCTTACTACTTCTAAGTGGTTCTTTCCGGCGTTGCTGACAAGGAGGCTTCGGCGATCTGTTTAGCCCCTGAGTGCGTTGTGCAGCGCACGTATAATCCCTTTCATGCTAAAAGCAAAAGGCTCTTTCATGGGCAAATCCGCGGCCCGAGTCGGTCTGGCAGCGCTTCCAATCACACTGCTTGTAGGATGGTGTATGCACACAAGCCGAACCGTCTCAGCCGAGCCTCGGGCGCCCATCACCGTCGCTCGCCTTTACACCGGCGCCGACGGTCAGACTCATGTGGAACGGGTCGAGCTAAAATTCGACCCAGTGGCAGGAGCA
>JASIKQ010000095.1 GCA_030049565.1 Candidatus Sulfotelmatobacter sp. | reverse complement strand
GAGAGATAGCCATTGCCGCCAACGATGCCGGCCACGTGCGTGCCGTGACCATACAGGTCCCAATTTCCTCCGCTTGAGTTGGAAGTTGCGGTGCCCGTGAAATCCTCGTGATAGACCACACGCGAAGTAGTCTCGCTCGAATTCCACAGATCGGGATGGTTGTCGTTAATGCCGCTGTCAATCACGGCCACGCCAATCCCTGCTCCGTTATAACCAGTAGCCCAGGCCGAGGGCATGCCCGTGGCTACATCCGTGATGTCATCCAGTGCTTTCGTGGGATGGTCGACGCTTACGGAAAGAACGTCGGCGTCCGATTCCAGGGCAGGCAACGCGTTTACAGGAATCGTGAGTGCGATGGCCTTGACCACGTGGAGCCTGTGATTCAGGTGGGCGCCCAGACGCTGTACTCGTCTCTCCTGCTGCGCCTTAGGAACCTCCTTGTACTGCACGATGACATCGACGGTCTCGTTAGCCGCTGCACCATGATTGGCTCGTGCAGCGATGGGCGCGAGGTCCGCGGCGAACTTGCCAACGGGCTTGGGACTGCTTTCCCAGTTTTGGGCGAAGCCGGCTTCCGCCACCAGGAGGAGCACCAGCATGCTCAAGCGCTTTGCCCATGCTGCACTGTGGCGCTGGCCTCGACCCGGACTTTTTGGTTTCAGTGTTTGCGACATAAATATCACCCGTCCTATCTGGGGGCAAAACGAATATGAAACAAAACTTTCACTAGTCCCGGCCTAATTTGTGCACGGGAAGGGCCAATGTACCCCTTTTTAAGTTGTTGTCACCATTGGAGATAAAGAGCGAACACTGCGGGAGCATTGGGCCATTTTGTCCTCCAACCTGGAGCATGGGACAGTTCGTCCCGCAGACTTCGTCGGTGGAATTACCTTGGTTTCGCGGCGCCTTGTCAAGTGCGCCTAGGCATCCGGCGTCAACCATTCTCGGCCTGCCGATCTGAACGTACCCGGCCTACCCATCCGTTTAGAGAATGCCTTCGAACTGTCCCAGAATCTGCCTTGGTCCATCGCTGCACACAGTGCAACCGAAGCCAATCGCTATACCAACGCGTTCAACACACTGGCGAGCAAGAGCAGCAGATCACGGTTTAGGACGCTCCTGGAAGGAACTCCGGCCAGGGCCCGCAAAAGCGGCAGCGATTATCTTGGGCTGCTCTTCTTGCCTGTCGAGGGTGAAAGTTTGTTAGGCGTTCTTAAGCTCGAAGACCTGGCTCGCATGCGCATACCTCTGCGCAGTGGCGAACATCAGGCTCACCGTGTTCTTATCTTTCGCTTTCACGCGTCCCGGCAGTGGTTTAGCTAAGAAAAAAGTCGACAACGAAGGGATTGCGCCGCGGACTCAAGACTCGGAGTCTATTGCCCTCGGATAGCGGCAGCGCGTTCTCTGGCCTGTTGGGCCTCCCTGACTCGTCCCTCACGCTCATATAGGTTGGCAAGGTAAAGCCAGTCATCGTACCTGTCGGGGGCCAACCGCACAGTTTCTTCTTCGAAGGACACAGCCTCTTTCAGATCACCCAGCGCATTCCAGGCCAACGCACGACCGTGCGCAACGGTGGCCAACAACGAACTGTCGTTGCTTGGTGGTTGCGGTGGCAGGTTTGACGTCAACTGATCGAATGCCTTCAGAGCTAGGCGGGGTTCATGCCCGTCCAAGTCAGCATATCCCTGAGAGAGCAGCGCAAGGCAGAGCTTGGAGCGAGCGAGGCCCGTATAAGTTGGCTCAGGCGAGAGATCGACTGCGTGCTGCCACGCGTCGATTTCGGCCTTCAACTGGCCTTGTCGTTCATAAAGCTCGGCCAGCGTCGACCAAGTCGCCGCATTGGACTCGAGCTTCGTTGCCAACAGGTACTGCTCTTCGGCCTCTCGCAAACCACCCGCGTCCTCAAGCAACATCCCGCGTAAGAAATGAACAAACGCGCTATCTGGTGAAATACTCAATGCGTGGCTGGTCGCGTCAAGCGCTTCGTGATTTCTGCCCAGTTCGTGCAGAACGGCGGCGGCATTGGCCCATTGATTGAATGCCTTGTTGCCACTCGCCTTTGGTAAGGACGACGGCACGGAGACGGTGCCGCAATCGATCTGCAGTCGATGAATCAGTCCTTCGGTTTCGGGAGTGCGCCGTACGAACACCGCACTGACTTCATCCAGGTACACCGGCCGCCAAATGTCGCTGGCGCAGAACTGTCGCAATACAGGGAAGGTTTCCAGTCCCCAATATCGCGCCAGGGGAACCAGAATAGCGTTGAGGTTGTAACGTCTCACTTCCTCTTGCCATGCAGGGGATTCCGGGGGCGTTCCCAACAACATCGCATTTCGATCGAACAGTTCTGTTCCGAAAGGAATGGCGCGTCCATCGATATAGTCAAGATACTTCGGGCCCAGACGCCAGGTGAAGTACCCTCCTTCGCTGTAACTGTTGAAGATTTGTCCTGGGATGCCCTCGCGCTCGATGAAGTCTGCGGCTCGCTCGGGGAACCACCA
>JASIKQ010000094.1 GCA_030049565.1 Candidatus Sulfotelmatobacter sp. | reverse complement strand
TGATTCTGCCCGGCTCGCTTTCGGCGCAGAGTTTTCGTGGATCTGTACGCGGCAGAGTCTCTGATGCGCGCGGCAGCGTTATTTCTGGAGCAAAGGTCACGGCTCGTAATACTGCGACGGGATTGGTTCGAGAGAGCGCGACCGGCGACGATGGCGCGTATGTTCTGGCGGAACTGCCGGCGGGCGAATACGAGGTGCGGACGGAAGCCGCAGGATTGGCGCCAGTTACGCGAACCATTGTGGTCAGCGTGGGAGTGGACAGCAGCGCGGATTTTGAACTCACCAAGGTACAACAGGTTAGTGAAAAGATGGTTGTTACTGCGGCTGCGCCGGTTGTAGACACTACGCGTGATGTGCTGGGCGAGGTGGTTGGACGGAAACTGGTGAGCGATCTGCCGCTGAACGGGCGCGACTTCGGAAAGTTGGTGGCGCTGGTGCCCGGAGCCACGGTGGAACCGTCGGGCGTGGCGGCGGTGGAATATGGCTTCGGCCAGTTCAGCGCCAACGGCAATCGCGACCGGTCGAACAATTACACCCTCGATGGGACGGACAATAATGATCCGTTTTTTAATAATTCTGCGCTGAATCAAACCGGTATTGGTGGCGCTCCCGCGTCGTTGTTGCCGATCGATGCCATCGAGGAATTCAATCTGCAATCGCAATTTCCGGCAGAGTATGGGCGGAATAGCGGGGCGGTCATTAACATAATTACTAAGTCCGGCACCAATCATTTGCACGGCGCCGCTTTCGAGTTCCTGCGCAACAGCTATTTTGATGCGCGAAATTATTTCGACCGCGATCCGGCGCCGCAGAGCGCGTTCCGTAACAATCAGTTTGGCGGCTCTTTGGGAGGGCCGGTAATCAAGGACAAGACTTTTTTCTTTGGAGCCTACGAGGGACAACGGGAGCGGGTGGGATCGGATTTTACTTTTCTAGTGCCCACCGCCACGCAGATTGCTGAGGCGCAAGCGTATGTTTTGTCCACCACGGGGACGCCAGCAAATCCGGCGCTGACCCAGATTCTAAATTTCTTTCCTGCCGCGACTGGTTTCAACGGAACCACTGGGACTGTGGCCGGATCGGTAAAGGATTCGAATGATGTTGACAGCCTGATCGTGAAGCTCGATCACACGATCAGCAATCGCGAGCAGGTTTCAGGACGGTACGCTTACGCGAGCAGCCAGCAGGTGTATCCGTTGGGTGGGCTTGGACCGGGCGCGGGTTCACGGCTGCCGCAGTTTGCACAGTCGTCACCGACACGGGTGCAGGTGGTTTCGCTCAGCCTGCTTTCGACGATTAGCGCGCGCAAACTGAATGAAGTGCGCTTTGGCTACAGCCGTTATCGCACTTCGTTTACTTCACTCGATTCGAGCTTCGATCCTTCGAGTTTGGGACTGAATTTGGGCACGGGCAAGCTGGGTTTGCCGGAGATCGATTTTGGCGGGATTTTTGACAATCTTGGTGCCATCGCTTATAGCCTCCCGCGTGGACGGGTGAGCCAGAGTTTTCAGTTGCTCGATAATTTCACCTGGACCGTGGGCCGGCATACGATCAAGTTTGGCGGGGAATTCCGGCGTGCCGTGGTGAACGCGTTCAATGACAATCTGGAGCGAGGACTCTTTGTGTTTGCTCCGAATAATGGCCTGATTCCTACGGATTCCGGCGCCGACATTCTAGCAGCTTATTATCTCGGCTACGATTCTTATGTGAGCGCGGAGTCGGGGAATACGCAGCGAACAACATTCAATAACGGGCTTGCTTTCTTTGTGCAGGACGATTTTCGAGCAATGCCGAAGCTGACGATTAATTTGGGATTGCGCTGGGAATATTTTGGTCCGATCAGCGAAGAGCATAATCTGCTGGCCAATCTGGGGACGGATGGAAATCTGGCGATGGTTGGCACCGATGGGTTGAATGCGGCCTACAAACGCGACTTGAATAATTTTGGTCCACGCATGGGGTTGGCGTGGAATGCACTGCGCAATACGGTCGTACGATTGGGTTATGGAATTTATTATGACTACATTCCACAGGATCTTTTGATCGCGAATTATACCGACGATGCCGGGGTGGTGACGCCGCCACTGGGTCCGCGTCCGGTGTTGCCGTTGAACTTTAACTCTGGACCATGGACTGGCGCGCCGGGACCGGTGCTTACGGCGGCGCCTGCACCGTATCCGATATTCTTTACTCCGCAAAATCTGGTTACGCCATATATGCAGAGCTGGAATTTCAATATTCAGCAGCAACTCGCACAGAATATGGCTGTACAGATTGGCTACGTTGGGACGAAGGGAACGAAACTGGTGCGATTACGCGACGCCAATCAGCCGGATGTAAATGGGGATCGGCCCAATCCGAATTACGCCTTCATGGATGAGTTCGCGACCATCAGCGGATCAACCTACAATGCTCTGCAAGCGACGCTCCGGGTGCAAGGCTCACATGGGCTTTCGGGTTTTGCCGGCTACACGTTTTCGAAATCCCTCGACGACGCTTCAGACGGGATCGACTACAACTCTTCGACGGTGGCGCTGCCGCAGAATTCCAACGACCTGGCGGCGGAGCGTGGACCCTCGAATTTTGATTCGCGCCACCGGTTCACCACGGCGCTGACGTATCAGATACCGCGGATGTCTGGTCCGCGGCGGCTGGCGGAAGGTTGGCAATTGAATACGATTCTTACAGCACAGAGCGGACGGCCGGTGCCGATTGTGAGCGCCAACGATACCAGTGCGTTTCCGAATCCGAATTTCAATACGCAGTCGAATTTTCATCAAAGGCCAAATCTGGTGCCGGGAGTGAATCCGATTAATCCCAATTGGGAGTCGGCTCCGGATACGATTGGCTATTTAAACGCGAATGCATTTGCTCAGCCGGCATTCGGCACTTTTGGCGATTTGGGGCGGAATGCGATTTATGGTCCACATTACTGGGATTTGGATTTCTCGGTACTCAAGGACACGCCCCTCACGGAGCGGTTGAACCTACAATTGCGTGGGGAGTTCTTCAACATTTTGAATCATCCAAATTTCGCCCTGCCCAACTGGTTTGTGACTCCGGGAAGCGCGCCGACAGGGCTGATTACACAGACACCAGATCAGGCGCAGACGAATCCGGGATTGGGCGGCGGAGGACCGCGGGTGGTCCAGTTGGCAGCGAAGTTTGTGTTTTGAGAGTTGTGATCTCAACGCACAGGACGGCACGGGGCGCACGCTGCGGATGCCCTCGGGGCTAGGAGATGTTGCCGATGCCCAAGTGATCGCCGGAGTTCCCACGCCGCGTTCACAGCTGGGTCATTTCCGGCGCCCGACCGGGTCGCATGAGCCTTGGGAGCAGGATCAGAATCAGCCCATAAAACAGAAGCGAAACCACCAGCGACGCGGCGTTGCCGAAGCGCAGGTCTTCAAACAGGAGCTTTAGAGTGCCAAAGGCGACGGCGGCATAAGCGGCCCAACCCAGTTCTTCGTGCCGCCAACGGGAGCCAAGAAAGCCGAAAGCGAGAGCCAGCAGGCAGTTGACCACGGTCCGGATCATCGACAGACGCGAGGCGGTTAGCTCCAGGCGACCGGCGGTAAGACTCACGATTGCGACTACTGCCACCGCCGCCCCCGCAAGACCCACCAGCACCGCGGGAACCACCCAAAGCAGGCGCCGCCCGCGATGCTCTTCCACCACGCGCGATCCGATCGCGTAGCACAGCACAGAAGAAGCGGCGACGATCCAAATGCCCGCGTCCGGCGCTGTCGGCACGGTTCCCGCCAGAGCGTTTCCAGCATAGACCGGAAGCGGCGAAACCGCAGTTGCACCGGCCAAATAGCACGATGCATGCAAGCCAAGGCTGAGCTTTCCAGTGCGTGTATACAGGAAAGTTGCAGCCACGGCGGCCAGGCACAAGAAGGAGACTTGCAGTTTCGCAGAAAACTCGTTCGCAGAAAAAAGCAAAAAGCTCCCTGCCAGCACAAGTGCCGCTGCCCAGGTGGCGCAAACTCGACGATTCAGCGCGTGGGGCTCTGGCGCGAATCGCGACAATGCTCCCCAATAGCACATTGCCGCAAGCAGCATGAAAAAGACGCCGAGAGCTGGCGCTGCCGAGCCATCGTTGGCGCGGATCGCACCAAACGTCGCCAGAACGAATGCGACTACAACTTGCACGATTTCAAAGATCGTAATGCGATTGCGCAATCCAAAGCAGCGAATTGCAACGCTGCCTCCGTAGATCGCGAGCAACGCAAAGCACAGCAGGATAATCGTCGTGGGACTGATGGGAGAGTAGCCCTCGGGCACGCCCGCGGAAGATGCCATTAGGTAAATCACCAATAACACCGCCAAATCCGCCGCCAGCGCGGGTACGGCTCGCAGGCTGAGCCGGTGCCCCAGGCAGGCAGCGACTTCAGTAGCCAGGGCCGCGGCCAACAATGTGGCGGTAAGAGGTACAAGATCGTGGGTTGCGATGATGAGTGCCCACGCCGTGACAACCGTCGCAAGCGTCGCCACCCAGGGAATCAGTTGCAAATTGTGCTGCCATGCCAGTGCGAACGCCAGCACAAGGAAAGCGACCAGCACCACCGAAGTATGGGACGGAGGCAGAAACCGGAACCGAACGGTGGATTCCCACAGCAGGGGCGACAGAATGAGCGCGGCCGTGACACCATAGGCGAGGCTGGCAAAATGGTCTCTGGCGTGAGTTCTGACCGCCCAGACCAGCCACAGGCCGGCGTACACGATCGCGATGATCAGTATGGGCAGCCGCGGAATGGCGCCCGACTCCGCTATGGCGCGCAGCAGGTAAGCGCCGGCAATTCCCAGAACCGCCTTGCCAACCACCGGTACCGGCCCGCTTGGGATATCCGCC
>JASIKQ010000093.1 GCA_030049565.1 Candidatus Sulfotelmatobacter sp. | reverse complement strand
CGCCCCTCCCGAATGGCCGCAATTGCTTGCCCGCTTGGATCCAGGGGGGTTCCGATGGCGCGTGAGCCGTCCTGCTTGAGAACGTTGGTGGAGACGCGAATGAAGCTGTCGCCGTTCTTGACAAAAAGCGTCGCCGTGCTGCCGGTGAGCTCTCGGATGCGATCGACGAGGCCAAAATTGCCGTCCTGCGAGGTGTGTCCAAGTTGCAACTCCGGGAGGGTGCTACCTGCAACGGTTGCGGTGCCCTTGATTTCCGGAGCTCCGAATTGCTCTGCTTCCCGGTGCAGAACCCTCATGGCGGCCTGGACCGATTGCGAACTGAGGCCGTCAACCGTTTGCAAAGTATTCAATACCGCCTCTACCTGCTCGTCAGCTTCCCGATTGGCGCGATTCCGGATCTCAGACGCCAAAGTGTGACTCATCACCCATCCAAAAACCGACGTTCCCAGTACCACCACAACGCAGCTGGGCAACATGAACTTGATGGATAAGTATTTCCGCATCGCCTATTTCTCTGCAATCGGCGTTTTGCCGGGAATCTTTATCTCGCGATCACCTGCGAGGTTCGGTGCCGGTGAATCTTCGCGGTCCTGAGCCTCAGGGGGGAATCTAACTGCTACCCTTAACCAACTCGTAATCAGGCTTTTATCGCGTTGGCATCCGTGATATAACCGCCCCTAAGCAGGAAAAGTGGCGATTTGCCTTCCAGGAGCGTATTTTGATGGTATTGGCTGGATATTCAGAGAGGACAGCGTCGGGTCAGGCAGGATCGAACCTCGACAGAGGAGGCATTGTGGCCGAAGCACGGACGGGAAAAAGATTCCCCCTGGAACTGCCGATCAAAATTCATAAAGAAGGCGCGAGCGGCGACTCTACGGGAACTACCGGAGATTTGAGCGCGGCCGGAGTTTACATTCGCGCCGACGCGGCGCTCGAGGTTGGTTCGCCGGTGGAATTCGAGATCACCCTGCCCCCCGACGTCACCGGCGGTCAGGAGAATGTAACCATCCAGTGCAAGGGCCGCGTGGTGCGAACCGACCCGAGCGGCACCAGCCCGGATGGCAAAGGCGTGGCTTGCGTGATCGACTCGTATGAGTTTGTGCGGAAGTAGCAAGATTGCTGATTGCTGATTGTCGATTGAATGCCTGGCAGCAACGATGTTCAATCAGCAATCACAAATCAACAATCAACAATCCGCGGCATCGCGGATGGATTCTGTAGCGTACATTGGAGCGACCATGCTCAAACTAATTCTGGCCGATAATCAGGCAATCTTCCGCGCCGGCATCGCCAAAGTGCTGGCGGTGGAAGACGAGATGCGCATTGTCGCGCAAGCTCAGACTCCGGAGCAGATGTTCATGGCTCTGGATAAATTTCGCGCCGCGGTGCTGGTCGTAGCCGCCGGGTTTCACGGCGATTTCGCCGCCATCGTTCAGGCCGCGAACCGCGCCAAGACGCGCGTCGTGGTGCTGGCTGATACCGGCGAAAGCGCGCAACGGCACATGGGCAATGGCGCCCACGGCGTGGTCTATCGCAATGTGACCAGCGCGGCGCTGGTGGATTGCGTCCGCAAAGTCGCGCGCGGCGAAACTTGGGTCCAGGATGTCGCCGTGCCCAGCGAGCTCACCGAAAACGATATGGTCGGGCTGCGCGTGCGCGACCGCCTCACGGCAAAAGAACTGCGCATCGTGGCGCTGATTGTGCAAGGGTATAAGAATAAGGAGATAGCCACGCAGCTCGGCACCACCGAACAGGTGATCAAAAATTATCTGCGTAACGTGTACGACAAGATTGGCGTATCAGACCGGCTGGAGCTGGCGCTGTTCACCATCCATCACCGCATTCTGAACGAAGCCGCGGCCGCGACCACCATGCAACAGGCTCCGCAACCGCCAGCAGGAGTGACGCCGTAGGGATTCTCAGCAATATTTAAGCCAGCGGGCTGCCTGAGAAGGCAGGTTTTTCGCCTGCCCGCACAGTCAAGTTTTCTCCGCACTTGTCATTCTGAGCGCGCTCTTTGCGCGAACGACCTCCGTATTTGGCCTAAGTCGCGGCCAAACTCTTGGACTTTTACCGAAGTCCTACAGCCGAAGCCCGGCAGCCGCCCGCGAAGCTATTTCTGGCCTCGGGCGGCACGAGCGACAGGCTGCGGCTCCTCTTTTGTGTGTTGCTTGCCTTTCGTGAACCGCTGCTCTTTTGGGGACGACCGGCCTTTGGCGAAACGCCCACATTCCTGAATCAGCGCCTCCCGAATGATTTCTGTATTTCGCTCAAATTCGGCGCACAAGTGTTGCATGGGGGGCGTCTGCGGATCTCGCGCAGCGAACGGTTGCGCGTTGGCGCGGCGATAGCCATCGTAGAGCAGTGGGTATTCGTTCTCCAGAATGGAGTTCAAAACGCCGTCGTTCCAGCCGGCCACTTCCAGGCTGCCGTCTTCCGTCGGCGAGAGCTTAACTTCAAACTCATCCAGTGCGCGGATGCTTACGATGCTTTCGCCGTGCAGGCTATCGCACTGGCTTGCTGAGCGACGTGCGTTCTGTTCGTCAGAGGCGAGGACAACGATGCAATTGCCGGTGGTTAACCGCAAAATGTACAACATGGGACCTCGGCGTTGGAGAGAGTTGCAATCCCAAACCGGACTCGGTCACACTGATAAACTTTCGACGATGACGGTATGCTAGCACGAAAAAGTTCGGATGGAGATGACGATTTAGATAACCGCAGAAGTGCTGTACGGGTTTGGGAATATAAAAAGCCGCGGGCCAAGAGCCGCGGCTTTTTCGCGTCCTGAAGCCAGCCTATGCGATTTTTTCCCCCACCGATTTCGCCTGAGTGAAAAGATAAAGATAATCCGGACCGCCGGATTTCGAATCCGTTCCTGACATATTGAATCCGCCAAAGGGGTGTGCGCCGACCATCGCTCCGGTGCACTTGCGGTTGATGTAAAGATTGCCCACATGGAAGTCGCGAATGGCGCGGTCGATCTTGTCCCGCGACTTGGTGTACACCGCGCCGGTCAGGCCGAATTCGGTGTCGTTGGCAATTTCGAGCGCCTGATCGAATCCCCGCGATTTAATGACCACAAGCACAGGGCCAAAGATCTCTTCCTGTTCTAGCTTCGATTTGGGCGCGATGTCGGCAATCACAGTCGGCTTGATGTAATAACCTTCCCCGGCATCGGTGGCACGCTCGCCGCCGGTGACGATGCGTCCATCTTTTTTGCCCTGCTCGATGTAGCCGAGAATGCTTTTCATCGAACCTTCATTGATGACCGCGCCCATGTTGGTATTTTCCGCAGGGTCGCCCACAGTGATTTTTTCCACCCGTGCTTTGAGCTGGTCGAGAAATTTGTCGTAGACGCGCTCATCCACGATCGCGCGCGAACAGGCCGAACATTTTTGGCCCTGGAAGCCGAATGCGGATTGTGCGACTCCTTCGACAGCGGAGTCGATATCGGCGTCAGCCTCGACAATGATCGCGTCTTTGCCGCCCATTTCGAGGATCGTCCGTTTGATCCAGATCTGGCCGGGGGCTTGCTTGGCGGCCGATTGGTTGATGTGCAGTCCGACTTCGCGCGAGCCGGTGAAGGCGATGTAGCGGGTTTTTGGATGCGCGACAATAGCGTCGCCGAATGCCGCTCCCGAGCCGGGACAGAAGTTGACCATGCCCTCGGGCATGCCGGCTTCTTCAAGAATCTCGACAAATTTCGCCGCGATGGTGGGCGAGTCGCTCGAAGGCTTCAAGATGACGGCGTTACCGCTGACAATCGAAGCAAGCGTCATGCCCGCCATGATGGCACAGGGGAAGTTCCACGGCGGAATCACCGCACCCACGCCCAGCGGTATGTACATGAGCGAATCGCGCTCACCGGGAAGTTGAACCGGCGCTTCAGTTTTCGCCAGGCGCAGGGCTTCGCGGGCGTAGAACTCGCAAAAATCAATGGTCTCGGAGATGTCGGCATCCGCCTCGCCCCAATTCTTGCTGACTTCGAAGACGAGCCATGCCATGAGTTCCATTTTGCGCTGGCGAAGCAAGTCGCCGACGCGGAAGAGAAGATTGGTACGCTCCTCGACCGAAGTATTTTTCCACGATTCAAAAGCCCTCAAAGCTGCATTAATCGCCGGCTCAACCTGCTCTTTGCCGGCTTTCTGATGAATGGCGACGATCTGCGATGGACGCGACGGGTTCAACGATTTGATCTTGTCGGCGGTTTTGACGCGCTTGCCGCCGATAATGAGATCGTATTCACGCCCAAGCTGGCCGCGGACACGCTCAATGGCAGAGCGCATTTTGCGCGCATTTTCTTCGTGGCGGAAATCAAAAAAAGGCTCGTTAATGAACTGGCCTGTAGGGGAGGACGTGCGTGGACGCACGAGAAGTTCAGCAATTGCCATGGTTGCACCTCAAGGGAAGAATGAAAATTAGTTACGAATCTGCCGAACTTTATATTTTAACGCAGCCGAGAGTGCGCTGCTCGACTTCTCCGGCAATCTACTAGCCGCTAGCTGAGAGCTGAAACCTGACAGGTCTCAGCGCAAAAGTGGCATTTCCCAGCTCAAGCCATTACCATGTTTCCCGCATGTCTCGCGAAACCGCGCTCGATCCCAAACAGGAGATTCTTCGCACCGCAGCCCGCCTCTTCCAGCAGCGCGGATACGACGCAACCTCCATGAACGACGTTGCCGCCGCTCTTAAGTTCAGTAAGGGCGGGCTTTACCACCACTTCCAGAGCAAGGACGAGATCCTCTACGAGATCATGAATCACGCCATGGAAATCACCCACGATCGCGTACTTGCCCCGCTCGGCTCCATCGCCGATCCCGACGAGC
>JASIKQ010000092.1 GCA_030049565.1 Candidatus Sulfotelmatobacter sp. | reverse complement strand
CGCGCAATCAATTCCTTGCCCGTGCCAGTTTCACCTGTAATCAGAACCGTGGAGTCGGTTGGGGCAACCTTCGTGGCCCGCGCCAAAACCGCCTGCAAACGAGGCGAAGTGCCAACAATCTCTTCGAACATCGCCATGGCGTCGATTTCTTCCCGCAGCGCCAGGTTTTCCCGCTGGGCTTGCTCTTTCGACGCTTTGTGGTCGTCGATGTCGGTCAGCGTGCCGCACCAACGGATAATCCGGCCTTGTTCATCTCGCAGCGGAAACACCTGCCCCAAAAACCAGCGATATTGTCCACCCTTGCTGCGTACGCGGGCTTCCGCTTCGATGGAGATTCCATGTGCCATGGCATCCCGGTATGCTCCTAAAAGTCCGTCTAAATCCTCGGGATGAATGGTAGCTCGGAGCCGCTCCGTGAGCGTGACGGCATCAATCGGTCCTAGATATTCCCTTCCCGCGCGATTGACAAAAGACAAACTCGCATTCGCATCAAGGATAAACATGTGCTGCGGCACGGCATCCATGATCTGCTCGATGTGGCGGGCGATTATGGAAGCGCCCGAATCGGCCCCCATCAGCTTCCGAAGCGACTGCACATTCAGAATGGGAGCCACGGATTGGTCGGAATAGGGAGCGCTAAACTGCTGCGTCTCTCCTGCGAGAATGGAAACCGTTTCAACGTCTGAAACCGCGTAATTCATAAGGACTCTCCACCGCGAGTGAACTTCGTTCTTGATGGTCCTACTATGCAGCCGGCGTTCGGTCGAGCGCATCTAGCAATAAGCAGTTTTTTTAGTATGGCTGTGGGGTGTCCGTGAAATACCACTTTCGGGTATTAGGACGAGGTGGCTTCAAGAAGGCACTCGGAGTTTTGCACAGATGGGAAATAGAAAACTCTGGCGAGCAAGAGAACGATTTATGACCTTGCGACGCGAGGGATGACAATCTTACGCCGGCCAAAGAAGTAGGCATCAAGAGAGATCGCACCCGGGCCTAGCAATGTAATCGCGACTGCCGCGCCAGCTGTATCGAAGTTCAGAAAGCTCAGGAAGGGAGAGGCCCAGGCAGGATGCCAGAAGTAAACTGCAGCCCCGGCCAGCGCCGAAAGGCCCGCCACAAGCTGTGTCAGGAAGCCCAGCATAAAGGAAGTTCCCATTGCAAGAGCGAGTGAAACAAGCAGCCAGACCCCGAGCTTCTGGGCCTGAGGGTTCAGCACGAAAGCTGATGATTGGATAAGGAGTTTTGTGCCAATCGCGATTCGTAAGACAAGCAGGCCGATGCCGGGCATGCCGCGCGGAAATGTCCTGTACCACCGTTGCAATTTCTCGCCTCCTCACACACTGCGGTGAAAACACCGCATGCCCAAAACATATCCGCTCCCCCGCGTTCGCGAATCGCCCGAACTTCAAATTTTTGAATACTACTAAAGTGGTATTTGGGGATATTCCGAACGACTTGGCTTGCCGAGAGGTGGTCGACCTTAGAGGTGAATGATGCCTCGCCGGACGGCGATCGTGATCGCCTGGGTGCGATCATTAGCGCCGAGTTTTTCCATGATGTGCTGAATGTGGACCTTTACCGTTCCTTCGGAGATGAACAGACGTTCCGCAATGTCGCGGTTGCGGTTGCCTTCTGCGACCTGTTGCAGAATCTCGACCTCGCGCGCGGTCAGCGCTTCATCGCTCATATGGTTCGCGAGGTGCGCGGCAATCTCCGGAGGAATTGCCTTTTTGCCGGCATGTACCTTCCGGATTGCTTCGAGTACTTCCTTGGATGGCATGCTTTTGAGCATGTAGCCCTTTGCTCCCCCTTCCAGCGCACGCTGCATTTCCACATCGCCCTCGGACGACGTCACCACGATGACTCGTGCTTCCGGGAAGGCGCTGAGGATCGTGATCATGGCATCGATTCCGCTCATATCGGGGAGCCGCACGTCCATGAGAGCCACGTCCGGCTGAAGGTCGTGAAAAAGCTTGATTGCCTCGTGGCCGGTCGAGCCCTGGCCCACGATTCGCATGTCGGGTTGATCATTGATCAAAGCCGCCAGCCCTTCGCGTACTAGCGGATGATCGTCGATACTGAGAACACGTATCTTTGACTGTTCGCTCACTTCCGTTGCCCTTCACTTGCTTTCTGGAGATTGCTTCGCCGCTTTTCGGGATACAAGCTCAGTAGCCGCTTCCAGAATTGACTGGCGGAGGAGGCATCCTGAAACGCCAGTGGGCCAGGAATCGAGAGCTGGATTTCAGTCCCAGCATTCGCTCGGCTTAGCACCTCCAGGGTTCCATTGATCTTTTCGGCACGTTCTCGCATACCGGGCAGGCCCCAGTGTCCCTCTCGGCCGGTCTCCAACATCTCTGCATCGATTCCGCAGCCATTGTCGCGCACGAAGATGCGGAAGTTACGAGACGCATAATCCACCTCGACTTCGATCCTGGTAGCGCGCGCGTGACGAAATGCGTTGATAATTGCTTCTCGCGCGATGAGGTAGGCCTCATCGCGAACCAAAGGGCGCAGCGCTCGAGACTCGCCCTCAGTGGCCACTACAAAATCAATGCTCTCGGGTTGGCCCAACTCCTTTGGCAGTAGGGAAAGAGCCTGCTCCAGGCCATCGGAGCCGGTTTGCTGGGAGCGAAGAGAGCGCAAGGCTTTGCGGCCATCCTGGCTGACCTGCCTCAGCAGATCGAGGCCGCGTTGCATTGCGGGCTTGGCCGGCGAGTCTTCCTGCAGTCGGTTATTCGCAAGATCAAAGTGGATGGAAGCGCTGTAGATTCCCTGTAGAAGAGTGTCATGCAGGTTTCTGGCGATTCTCTCCCGCACTTCAAGCCTTTCCTCGAAGCGAGCCTGCATGGTCGCAGCCAGACGGTGCAGGCGAAGCACGTAAAAGAAGCCCAGAATTGCGCTACCGAACAATATAAAGCAGATCCGGAACCAGACGGTTTGGTAAAACGCAGGCAGGACTTCGAACGCCACCTCCGCCCCGGCTTCGTCCCACACCCCGTCACTGTTGCTGGCGGCGACGCGGAACCGATAGGACCCGGCGGCAAGATTGTTATAAGTCGCTTCGCGCGTGACCTCGGGTTCACTCCAGTTCTTGTCAAAATCATCCAGTCTGTAGCGGTATCGGACGCGCTCCTCGTTCGCCAGACTCAGACCGACAAATCGAAACGTAATCTTCTCCCGCCCCGCAGGGACCTTCGGTGAGGTTTTGAGATCGAGGGG
>JASIKQ010000091.1 GCA_030049565.1 Candidatus Sulfotelmatobacter sp. | reverse complement strand
AGAACTACCAGGCCGACAAGTTCACGGACCGAGGGTTCCTTCGTCCATGTGCCGGTGGCTTCCTGGGATTGCCGAATAGGCGCGGTTGCAGTGATAGTTTGCATGGCTAGAGGGGAACGTCGACCGATCTGCCTTCATCCAGTGCGGGCGCCTGCGATTGTCCTGCTGATAGCAAGGTCCGAAGCTTCCGCCAGAGTTTTGCAGGCCACTGACGGTCCATACACGGGCGTTCGACGAGCAGAAAGAAAACCCCGCAAAACAGTATCACGGCCGGAAGAATCATCGCGGCTTGAAGCGCGTAGTAAGCCCAAAAGTTCTGTCCAATGTGCAGCGGGGCGGCCAGGTGCTTCACGCCGTAGAGAAAAATATGAAAAAAGACGACCGATGCGATCGCGACGAAGCGCAGCCCATCAATCTGTGGAATGAAGCGCTTCTGCGTGGTGATGCGTCTGAACCGCAACATTTTTTGGCCAGACAGCATAGCATGAGCCGCTGTGGGTTTCTTTTGCAGCACGGTGCAAATCTCTGCCTTGATTCGACGCGCGGAGATTCTTATTTGTACCGGAAACTTAAGAATGAATAATATGCTGAGAGTCTGAATCGGACGTAATCATCCTATGTGTGGAATTTTCGGCCTCGCCAGCCATAACACGCGCGTTCCCGCAGACGTGCTCGAGCGCGCCACACAATCTTTAGCGCACCGTGGTCCCGATGACGGCGGCACTATTATTCTGCGCGGCCGCGGCGAGGATGTCGAAATCGGTCTGGGAAATCGCCGCCTCGCCATCCTCGACCTTTCTCCGGCGGGGCATCAGCCCATGCATGAGCCTGATACCGGTAATTGGGTCGTTTACAACGGAGAGATTTATAACTTCCGCGAGGTGCGCCGCAAATTGGAAGCCAACGGACTCCAATTCCACACGCAGTGTGATACCGAAGTGATTCTCAAATCCTATGCACAGTGGGGCGAAAACTGCTTGCACGAATTCCGCGGGATGTTTGCCTTTGCGATCTGGAATGCGCGCCGCCATACGCTTTTTCTGGCCCGCGATCCCATGGGCATCAAGCCTCTTTACTACTGTCAATCGGATCAGTTTCTCATGTTCTCTTCCGAGGTCCGCACCTTGCTGGAAACCGGCCTGATTCCGCGCCGGATCGATTCGACAGGCTTGAGCAGCTATCTCGCCTTCGGCTCCGTTTACGACCCGTACACCTTGATCGAGGGCGTGAAGGCGCTTACGCCCGGCTGCTATCTGACATGGCACGCCGGTGAGTTGAAGCAAGTCGAATACTGGAAGCTCGTCGATGCGGAGATAATCGAAGCCAGCCGTGAAGCCGGCAACGCTACTCCACAAAGGCGAAGCGAAATTGAAGCCGAAGTGTTCTCCTTGCTCGACGAATCTGTGCGCATGCAAATGGTGAGCGATGTGCCGGTGGGAGTATTTCTTTCCGGCGGCATCGATTCCAGTTCTCTGGTCGGTATTCTCAGCCGAAACGGTGTACGGCCGAGCACGTTCTCCATCGTCTTCCGCGAAACCGACTACTCCGAGGCAGAATACTCTCGCGCCGTTGCACAGCAGTTTCGCACCGACCACCACGAGATTACTGTCTCGCAAGCTGATTTCTTCGCCGCGATCGATCCGGCAATCCGCTCCATGGATTTGCCCACCATCGACGGAATCAATACTTACTTCGTTTCCCAGAAGACACGAAGTGCGGGAGTAAAAGTTGCGCTCTCGGGGCTGGGCGGTGACGAAATATTCGCCGGCTACGACACATTTCGCACCGTTCCCCGGCTGGAACGCTTTGCGCGCGCCTGGAAACATCTGCCGGCAATCGTCCGCAATTTCATCTCCAACACGTACGCGGCGCTGGCTCCTGCGACCGACGAGAATCGTAAGCTCTATGCTCTTTTGCAGAATGGCAGCGGTGTTATTCATCCCTATTTTCTCTCGCGCATGTTGTTCACTGCGCAGCGGCAGGATGAATTGCTCAAACCTCGGAGGAATGAATCCGCTGCGGATCAAACATTAGAATTGGAAAAAGTCTTGAGCGAAGTTCTAAATCTTGTTCTCAGCGCGGACCCGATCAATCGTATTTCCTATCTCGAGGCGCGGAGTTACATGGCGAACATGTTACTTCGTGATACCGACTTTATGAGCATGGCGCATGGTTTGGAAGTGCGCGTGCCGCTCATCGATCATCAGCTAGCGCGCCTCGTTCTTTCTCTTCCCGGCTCTTGGAAACTCGACGCAGCTTCGCCCAAGCCGTTGCTGGTCCGCGCCCTCAGAGGTCAATTGCCGGAGAAAATCGTCCACCGGCCCAAGCGCGGCTTCACGCTGCCCTTCGAGCATTGGCTGCGCGATACGCTGCGGCCCGCGATGGAGAGCGCTTTCGCCAGGATTGATGACGGCCCGCTTGGCGGAATGTTAAATGCCAGCGCCGTGGGCAAAATATGGCAGGACTTTCTGCACTACAGAACGTCCTGGTCGCGCCCATGGTCTCTGTATGTTCTGCAATGCTGGTGCGAGCAGCAGGCGCTGGCGGCTTCGCAGTCAGGTTGTGTAGCCGCTTAAACCTTCCTTCGTTGCGCCAACGAGAAGAAATAATTTCCAGTGATCCGCAAGTCTCTTCAGCAGCCATCGCGGATACGACTTCCAAACCAATCGATAGAACGCAGATTGAAAACGCTGCGACGGTTTATGCAGCAACAAATCACCCGGACTGAAGACTAACCTCACATTCACGTCGCGGAACCCCTGCATCAGCGCCTCGGCTTCCTGCATGGTATAGCTCTTGGTTCCCGGACTTTCGAGATGGTCGTAGACCGACTGCCGCAACGACATGCCCCGCCCCATTCCATAACGAAGCCAAAGCATCAACCCCGTCAGCGAAGGATGGTGATAAACCATGATCTTGAGCTTGCCCCCCGGCTTCAGCACGCGCCACGCCTCGCGCACGCAGCGTGCCGTGTCGGGGCTGTGATGCATCACTCCGTAGGAGTACACCACGTCAAAAGAACCGTCAGGGAAGGGAAGATTTTCGGCATCGCCGATGCGCAAGTCAGCCTGATAGCCGGCGATTTCGCAGCGGCGCCTCGCCTGTTCGAGTGAAGCGGAAGAAAGATCGATTCCCGTGGCCTGCGCCCCAGCTTTCAACCATTCGAGATAGTCCGCGCCCATGCCGACGCCAATCTCGAGAACTTTCTTTCCCCGCGCCGACTTGAAGTCAGCGAACTCGGCAATATGTGGCTCGAGCCCGTACCGCCGTCGCGCATGTGCTTCAAAATCCTGCCTCTGCTCCAGATAGCGAGTGCCGCAGGGATCGGCATCCCAGAATCGCCGCACCTCATTTTTCTGGCTAATGCCGTTTTGCACGGTCTCCCGGCCCGCGAAGCGATCGCTTTGAGTCATGGGAAGAGTATTCCGGATATTAACAGTTTGCGTGAGATTTCATCATAACGATTCGCTTGAAACTCAGGATAATATGTTGACATCCATTTCCAATCCAATGCTCGAATTAGCTGAATCGCTGACCAAGTCGGAGGCGTATCCAGCCAGCGTTCTTCCCGTAAGCGCAATCGTGGCTGTGCGCAATGAGGCGTGCAATTTGCCACGCTGCCTCGAGTCGCTGCGCGGGGTCGGAGAAGTTTACGTCGTCGATTCCCAAAGCACCGACGGCACCGTCGAAATCGCCCGCTCTTATGGCGCAAAGGTGGTGCAGTTTCACTATCGTGGAGGCTGGCCCAAAAAACGGCAATGGGCTATGGATTCACTTCCATTCGCGCACGATTGGATTCTTCTACTCGACGCCGACGAAGCGCTGACGCCCGGGCTGGCTGAGGAAATACGTTCCGCGCTTCAGGATCGTCGCTTTGACGGCTATTACATCGTTTTGCGGATTTATTTCCTCGGCCGCGAGCTGCGCCACGCTGGCGCCAGCTTCTATAAGCTGGCACTATTTCGCCGAGGCAAGGGTCACTATGAGTGCCGCCTGAAAGATCAGGATGCCTCCATGGCCGATATGGAGGTTCACGAGCACGTTGTCGTAGATGGGCGCGCAGGCAAGCTGAGGCATCCTCTGCTCCATCATAACGTCGCCTCGCTCTCGCAATACATTCGCAAGCACGATGCCTACTCGAATTGGGAGGCAAAAGTTTGGCTCAACAGCGAGGCCGGCTCCGAAGAGTTGGCGCCTTCGCTGACCGGCACCCAGGCTCAGCGACGGCGCTGGCTGCGCCGTAAATTTTTCGCTCTGCCCGGTTCGCCGCTTGCCTATTTTCTCTACAAATATTTTTTCCGTGGCGGCTTTCTC
>JASIKQ010000008.1 GCA_030049565.1 Candidatus Sulfotelmatobacter sp. | reverse complement strand
GCCGATCGACGGAGTTGTCGCCACCCCGCATATAGAGGATACGGTTGGAAGAAGCCTGAATCCGGGCGATACCTTCGCGGAAGTGGTCGATACTTCGAAGGCAAGCATTGACGTGGCTATCGATCAATATGATGTTGCCCTGCTCAGGCCGGGCCAGGAAGCTTCGGTGAAGCTCGAGGGTTACCCGGCGCGCACGTTTCGAGGGACGGTGGATATCGTGAGCCCGAAGAGCCAGTTAGAGGGAGACCAGAGAATTTTCTACGCGCGCGTGGGCGTGCCGAACGCGGGAGGGCTGATTCGCGCGGGAATGCAGGGGCGGAGCAAGATTTCGACAGGATGGGGTCCGGCGGGAAAGGTTATGTTCCGGCATCTTGGAATGTGGTTATGGGCCAAACTGTGGTCATGGTTTGGTTGGTGAAGATTTGCAGTAATTGGGGTTGAGAATGAAAAAGGAAGTACAGCTCGGATTGTTTGCACTGGTTCTGGCCTGCAGCGGATGCACTTCGCAGCCGCAGCCGGTGGTAGCGGCGGCTGCGCCACGCGCCGAAGTTTCGGCGCCAGCCGCCGATAAGCCGAACGAGAATGTTTTCACCGCTTCCGGTCCTATCGTCGTTGAGAACCAACTCGACGTGGCGGCCCTGCGCGAAGGGGTAATCGTCGAAATACTTGTGCAGCCGGGTGACAGGGTTCATGCCGGACAGTTGCTGGCCAAGCTGGACGATCGCCAGATTTCTGCCGATGTGGAAGCGGCCGCGGCGAAAGTGCGATCGATCGAAGCCAACCTGGAAAACTGGAAGGCAGAGACCAAGGTTTTACAGGTCGATTTGGAGCGCGCGCAAAAACTTTGGGAAGCCAATGTGATCCCAAAAGAAGACCTGGAGCACGCGAAATATAAAGAAGAGGCAGATGAGTACGAGGTACAGCGCGAATCGGAAAGCCTTAACAATGCCCGCGACGTGCTCAAGTCGCTCGAACTGGAGAAAGAAAAGACCCGGATCACGGCTCCGTTTGATGGCCTGATCGCGCGCCGCTACGTGCGCGTCGGCCAAAAAGTTTCCATCGGTGATCGACTTCTTTGGGTCACCGCCATGGGCCCTCTGGAAGTGAAGTTCACGCTGCCCGAGCAGTTCCTGAGCAAGGTGCATGAGGGCGAACAGGTCGCGGTAACGTCCGCCGACATTCCGTCGCAAGTGCAATATATGGCCAAGATAACCCAGGTCAGCCCGGTTATTGATCCCTCCAGCGGGACTATCGAAGTGCTGGGGCAAGTCGTAGGGTCAGCGCCTCAACTCAAGCCAGGCATGATGGTAACGATTCGGATCGATAACGCGCGCTAGCCCTCCCTGAGCAGTTTCGCTATGAATATTGTCGAAGCCCTCAACGTCGCCTTGCCGGAGATTCCCGAACGTCTTGCCTGGCAGAAGCGCGTTCCAAAGGTGGACCCGCGGCTGGTGGCACGGGAGCACATCCTGGAGGGCGTGCCCATGGTTCGAGTTTTACTCCCGGACACTCATGAGTTTTATACCCTGCCGCTCCACACTTGGAAGCTGATTCGGCTTTTCAATGGGGACCGGAATTATGAGGAGGTTGCCCAGATCTATACGGCCGAGACCGGCATTGCTGCCGACGCGAACTGGGTGCGCGAGTTTGCCGCCGAAAATGCCGACGCCGACTTCTGGTACAAGAGCTCGCAAGAGAAGAACGCCAGATTCCGGGAGGAAATGGCAGAGAAGCGCCGGGCGCAGAAAAAATCAAATAACCTGGCCGAGATTCGGTTCCCGGCCTGGGATCCGGATGTGGCTCTGACCGCAATTCACGACAAGCTGGGCTTCATTTTTACCTACCAGTTTCTTCTTGCCAATCTGGGCATGTTTGCCTTTGCCGCTTATGTCACGCTAAGCCATTGGAGCGAAATTGGAAGAGACAACCTGGAGTTTTATAACTTCACGGACAAGACCGTGGGCGACGTCGTTTTGTTCTGGGTTTTGGTCTGCTCCATCGCCTGCGTACATGAGTTTTGCCACGGCCTGGCTTGCAAGCATACTGGTGGCGAGTCGCACAGCATGGGCTTCCTGCTGATTTATCTGTCTCCAGCATTTTACTGCGACACTACGGAAGCCTGGGTCTATGGAGGCAAGTGGCAGAGAATTACGACTGCCGCGGCGGGCGTGTGGTCCAGCTTGATCATCTATGCTTTGGCCAGCTTCCTTTGGTGGGGAACCGCTATCGACAGCGGAGTTCATAACTTCGCATACGTGGTCATGCTGGCTTCCGGCATTCTCCCCGTCTTGATCAATCTGAACCCCCTGATCAAGCTGGATGGCTATTTTATTTTCACCGAAATGCTGGAGATTTCCGACCTCAAGGAAAATTCCACTCTCTACGTAAACAGCTGGATAAGAAGGAACGTCTTTCGGTTGCCGGTCGAGGTTCCGTATGTGACCTGGCGGAGGCGGTTGCTCTATGTCCCCTATACCATAGTCTCTGGTTTCTACAGTTATGGCCTGCTGTTTTTTGTGGTCACGTTCGTTTACAACGTAATTCACCGTTATAGTCCGGATTGGGCATTTTTCCCGGCAATTCTTTTGACCGTGGTCATCTTCAAATCCAGAATCCTGGCGCTCTGGAGATTTATGAAACTTCTTTATCTGGACAAGAAGGACCGGGTGAAGGCGTGGTTCAGTCCTGCGCGTTATGCCGCGCTGGCTTGCGCAGTTGTGGCTCTACTGATAGCGCCGATCTGGCGCGAGACCGTCGAGGGACGCTTCCTGCTGGAGCCCGCCCAGCGCGCCGTTGTAAGAATTGAAGTTCCAGGCAAGCTGGTAGAAGCCAATGCCGCTGAAGGACAGACGATCTCAGCCGGTGCGCCTTTGTTCCGCCTGCAGAATCTTGATCTGGAATCCGAGGCGGCAAAAGTGGGGGCGGACCTCCGGACCGCTTCGGCACACGCCATTCAGGCCCAGCTGCGTTACGGCGACTATGCCATTGCGGAACGCCGCCGCCAGGAGCTGACTGAAGAAGAGCTGTCTTTGCGGGAGAAAATGGCCCGCCTCACGGTCCTGAGCCCCATTGCAGGGACGGTGGTCACTCCCCGGGTGCAGGATTTGCTGGGCTTGTATTTGCCATCCGGCACCGAAGTATTGCAGGTTGCCGATCTTTCTGTGCTGCAAGCCCTGGTCTACGTTCCTGAACCCGATGTGGGCAGAATCCGAATTGGCGCCCCTGTCGCGCTGCGACTTGATGCCCTAACCAGTTCGGTCTTCGGGAGGGTTATGTCTTTGACGACCGTTTCCTCCGAACTGGAAAAAGGGCTGATGGCGGCTGAGAACTATAAAGGTATTCAGGCGCCTCGCTTTTACGTGGCCCGGGTTGTGTTACCTAATTCTAGCGAATGGCTAAAGGACGGAATGACCGGTTCAGCGAAAATTCTCGTGCGGCGCCGAAGTCTGGCCAGGCTAGCCTGGATAGACGTAGCGGAGTTTGTCCGCCGTAAGCTGTGGTAACGCCGCAAACACGAAGAGGCTACGAAAATTCGTAGCCTCTTGGTGTACTCCCCGGAACTGAAGCCTGCGACGCAGGGCAAACCGCCCTTAGAATTTAGTCGGGCTGATGAAGTTGGTCTTGCTCAGTTGAGCGATCTTAGCCGGGGCGTGGACGGGGCCGGCCTTGCTCAGGTGAGCGATCTTATACGGGGTGCCGACGGCTTGCTTGCTCAGTTGATGGATTCTGACCGGTGTGGCGATCTTGCTCGGCTCCGCGACTTTTCCTGCAGACTTGGCAACCAGGGCCTTCTTCACTGCGCTGCGGTTGCTGATCAAGGACTTTTTCTGGACTGACATTTGGGTTGCTCCTGAATTTGAATTTTTATTCCTTCTACAGCACGACTTTGCTTATGCACGAGCCATGCCAAACGCCGGGCCCTTCACCGACACTGCTTCCGTCTGTTCAGAATCAATGATTTACGAGATCAGGGACAGGAAAATTTCACTCGAGTAGAGCAGCGCGCGCCCAATCTGGTTAAAAATTTAATCGATGGAGGGTTAATTATTAACCAGAATCACGAATTCGAGATCGTTCTGCAGGGAATCATCCTTTTGCGGATTCCGGGACGGCGTCACGACAGCAGATAACGAAGGGTTCCCCGGCATTTGGGCGAGCCGCAATGACACGGGATCTGCGTAAGCTTCACGGGATAGGCGTACCACGCTGTGAGCTCTTCTCCGGCCCGAATCCTGCGCCGGCTGTAGAGCACCACGCGTCCGCGCACGCCCTTGTAGACAAGATTTGGATCGCAGGAATGATTGACAAGTTCTGCCCCGCTGCCGCCCACCTTCCCATCCAATAAACAACGCTGGCTGAATCGCATCAGGTATTGATCCTCCGCCGGGGTAAGCTTCCAAACTTGGTCCATAGTTATCTGCTTGCCTGTATATTCAATTACGGGTTGGCCGCGTGGAATATCCTCCAGCGCGTACACGCCCGTGCTGTGAATCGGCGACCGTCCAACCCGTAACCGGTACCAGGCAAACTTCGGATTGATTCGGCGGGTGGCGCTACGCTGAGCCCTCATCTTGTTTGTCTGGCTCCTTAACCTGGAATCACAAATTGCGTTTCCGGCACAGGTATTTCATGCGCTGCGAGTCGATGTGAAGGAGCGATGCGGCCGCCGATTTCCGGCC
>JASIKQ010000090.1 GCA_030049565.1 Candidatus Sulfotelmatobacter sp. | reverse complement strand
TGTGATTCGCACAGAATCGCAGGAGACTGCGGCCACGGCATGCGCCATCCTCGATAAGTTGGGGCTCAGCATGGAAAGCCGCAGCATGCCAGGGAGAATGGAAACCAACACCCGGCAGGTCGGCGACGTGCTAGTCCTTGATATCAGCGGACGCATCACCCTTGGGGAAGGGAACGTCATGCTGCGCGACATTGTCCGCGATCTCGCCGACAAGGGCAACAAGCGAATTGTTTTGAATATGAGTGGGGTCACCTATATTGACAGCTCTGGACTAGGGGAACTGGTCAAGACGCACACCACATTCCGCAACAAAGGCGGTGATTTGAAGCTCGCCAGTCTCAACAAGCGGGTCTACGATTTGCTCCACATGACCAGACTCTCGGCGGTTTTCGACATCCAGAAGGATGAAGCTACTGCACTACAGTCCTTGGCTGCCACCGGTTCGCCAAAAGCTGTGGCATAACCCTTCCCAGGATTGCCGGTAGCGCATCTACCGGCAATCCAACCCATCTTGCAAAGAAAGTGGAGCTGCATCTGCGGGCTTGACTGCTCTTGAGTGTGCAGAATCTCGCAACCTTCTAACGGCGGCTTCGTTTTACAACCTCCACTATTACAAAACCGCCTGCGATCTCACTGAAGGGCTAATCTTTCAGCCGTCTAATCTGACGAGTCCGACAGTGAACTTGGGATCCTCTATGTGACCTTCGGTCGGGCAGCGCCTTTAAACGGGCAACGGGCACCGGTACAAACTGTGCGTCGGACGGGACCCTCGCTCCTGGTGCCAGTTGCCTGATCTACATTACTTTCACGCCCTCAAAGAGGGGGACGATGTACTCCGGAACTGTGACCATTCACGACAATGCGACGAATGCCCGCAAGTCATATCGCTGTCGGGCACAGGAGACTGATGCGGAGGGAGGGTTAGACGCGCGACCAAAATTGGGTACAGTAGGAGCCTGCCGTGCGCGCTGGCGTCGGGGCAATTCAGGCGCAGATGGTCTTCGCGGTGAACCTCGAGACCCAGCCATCAGTTTGCGGGGGGGATGATCTTGTCGTGAATGGGCGCGTTGCCTTCGGTTTATTGCGCGCCCTGTCTAGATTCGTTGTATATCGGTTTCAAATCTGCACGATCCAAGACGTGCTCTGCACCTGGCTCTTTCTTGATTTCATCCAGCTGCGTGGCCGTCTGCCGGTACTGGCCAGCAGCCCCGGAGGCATCACCTGTTTGCTTCAGAACATTTGCAAGCTCGAAATGAATGATCGCGGTCTGCAAGCGCGTGCCCAGTTTTTCGCTGGTGTTCAGGCTTTGGTCCAGTTCCTGACGCGCATGGGCATAATCTTTGCTCTTGATCATCGCTTCCGCCAAGTCAACCGAACCGCGCAGCCAATAATATTTCAGATGGAGAGTGTTGGCCTCTTGAATGGCGGCGCGCAATTCCGGAATGGCAGCCTGCGCTCGCCCTTCCGCGATCGAGACCCGTGCCAGGTTCATCTTCGGGATCAGGGTTTTCTCACGATCCTTCGTTCTGGCCGCAGTCTGGGCAGCCTGTTCATAGGCGCTGCGTGCCGCCTTATAGTCTCCACGATAGAACGCCGCATCTCCCTGGGTGTTCAGAAGCTCACTGTGAATGCTTTCATTTTTGAGCTCGCTCGCAACCGTGTTCGCCTCCACCAGCAGTTTGCCGGACTCGCCCCCGCGCCCGACCAGGGCCAGCGTGTCGGCGAGACCATTCAAGGAGTCTGCCAGCTCAAAGCTCTTGTTGTTTGTGGAGCGGAATCCGTTAACCGAATCCTGCATGGCGCTTAAGGCGCCCCCCAACCGCCCCTCGTAAGTTAATACCTTGCCGATGGATTCTGATACTTCTGCTGCATCCTTAGTGTCATTCGCCTTGCGCGCGATATCGAGCGCATTCATCAGGTTCGCCAGCGCTTGGTCGTAGTCGCCCATGGCCGTGTAAAGCTCGCCGAGCGAGCTAAGCGTCGCCGCCAGATACACCGGCTGGTTCAGTTTTTGGCGCAACTGGAGTGCCTGCTGGTAATAGATGAGTGCGTTGTCGGTGTCGTATTTCATGAAGTAGACGTCACCAATATTGCTGAGACACAACGCCTGGCTGTCAACGTCAGCCGTATCGCGCTCGATTTGCAACGCTTCCTTGTAGTCCTGAAGTGCCTTATCAAGATCGCCACGCGTGCTGTAAAGCACGCCGCGATTGATCAGATTGTCGCCGTATTCTTTTTTGTCCCCGATCTCCCGCAGGATTGCGAGCGACTGATTGTAACTGGCCACCGCCGCATCCGGCTTTCCGATGGTGATCTGATTCTGTGCCAACTCAGAAAAGCTCGCCGCCAGCAGGCGCTTCATACCCAGTGCGCGGGTAATTACCATTGAATCTTGGATGCTCTTGATGGCTTCATCCGGCTTGTTCATCAGGCGATAAGAGATGCCGAGAGCCTGCAGAATCAGCGCCTTCTGCTGCGGGTTGTCTGCCTGGACCGCCAGGCTGAGCCCCTTATTGAGCGGATCCAATGCCGCCTGGGGGTTCCCCTGATTGCACTCTACGAGCCCAATTTGCCAGAGGGTTTTGATGTTGTTGGGATCTGCGGCCAGCAACTTCGACAATTGCACGCGCGCCGCGTCGTAATTGCCGGTTTCCGTGTATAAGCCTGCCAACGCCGACTCAACTTCGGCGTTGTCAGGACTACTCTTGGCGAGCTTCTCGTAGGCTTCGATCGCTCGCTTATCGTCCTTGCTGATTCGCGCCTGGGTCGCCTGAATCAGATATTTTTCGGCGGGAGGCAGTTGTTGGCTCAGTTCTACCGCCTTGCGGGCAG
>JASIKQ010000089.1 GCA_030049565.1 Candidatus Sulfotelmatobacter sp. | reverse complement strand
CAGGAGTATGGCCAAGATAACAGGCCCCAATCGTTTATGAAGCTCCCTTGGATGGTTTTCCTGATGCTGCTTGTAACCGTGGTCCCGGTAGTGTCTTTGGCTCAGGATGCAACCGGGAGAATTTTCGGAACGGTCTACGACCAGCAGGGAGCGGTGATTCCGGAAGTGCGAATTACCGTGACCAACACGGCCACCAGGGACGCGCGCGTCACAACCACCGATAAAGACGGATCTTTCCAGTTGCTGGCGCTGCCCATCGGCAGTTATAAGGTAACGGCCGAACATACTGGGTTTCGTATGGTGATTAGCAAGGACGAGAAACTGTTGATCAACCAAGCGCTCCGCATCGACTTCAAGATGGAAGTGGGCGCAATTAGTCAAACCCTCGAGGTTGGCGCCGAGGCTGCACCCGTGGAAACCGTCAATCCCACTGTGGGCCAATCGATCACGGGACGAGTTCTCACCGACATGCCGCTGAACGGGCGGGACATGCTGGATCTGGCTTTGCTTCAACCGGGGGTAACCGAAAGCAACGATGACAACGCTGGAGCCGGGAATTACAGCATCGCGGGCGGAAGAACCGATTCCGTGACCTTCCTGCTCGATGGCGGAAACAACAATGACTTGCTGGATAACAGTAACCTGCTCGACCCCAATCCCGATGCCATCGCCGAGTTCAAGTTGCTGGCTAGCGATTACACGGCTGAGTACGGACGCAACGGCGGCGGGATCATCAGCATCGTCACCAAGTCCGGCACCAATCAGCTCCATGGCGGCGTCTTCGATTTCTTAAGGAACAGGTCCTTCGACGCCAACGACTATTTCAATAACCAGTTGGGAATTCCCCGGCTTGACCTTAAGCGCAATCAGTACGGGGCGACCCTCGGCGGCCCCATCGTAAAAGACAAGGCTTTCTTTTTTCTTGCCTATCAGGGACAACGACAGATCCAGGCGATCCCGGACGACGATGTCCCAGTGTTCACGCCGCAGGAACTGAACGGAGATTTTTCCAATAACGGTTCTCCCGACCAGGGCGTCGTGGCTTTCCTGACCGCCAATCCCTACTTCGCAGCAACTACCAATGGCGGTGCTCGTAATGCCCAGATTGACCCCACGAAGTTCGATCCCGTAGCTCAGGCATATATCAAAGCCGGCTTGGTTCCAAGCGCTCCCGGCGGTCTGTATTCCGCGTCGCTCGAGGCCACGGACAATCGGGATGAATTAACCACCAAATTCGATCTGAACCTAAACTCCAAAGACAAGTTTTCCGTCACCCTCGGTCTGAACCGCACCTATGGCATCTCCCCTCTTGATGCCTCCACCGTGGCCGGTTATCCCAGTCGCACCGTAGCGAACTACTACTTCTTTAATTTTGCCTATACCCGGATCTTCTCGACAACGCTGCTCAATGAATTTCATTTTATTGCCCACCGCAGCAATTACTACTCGGATGTCACATTGGGCAGCCATCCCACCGGCGCAGAACTTGGTGTCATCGGTGTCACTCCCGACCTGGTTACCGGCCCGACCAACATTTATATGGATAACGGCCTTACCTTCGGTCCAAGCGAAAACGGTCCGACGCGCTACATCGAAAACACCTTCTCCTGGACGGATGCGCTTTCCTGGACGCGGGGGAAACACAACTGGAAGTTCGGCGCCGGATTCTCGCCTTACCAGGAGAATCTTGTTTACGGCTTTTACTTGAATGGAGAGTTGGATTTTTACACGGGTACGAGCACGGGCTCCGGAAATGATTTTGCGGATTTTCTGCTCGGCATTCCGGACGCGTTCTTCCAAAACGCGCTGGCACCTTCCAATATTCGGACCAGGAGTACGTATGCATTTGGCCAGGACGAGTGGCACATAGGTAAGAAGCTCGTACTAACTTTGGGTCTGCGCTATGAATACAACTCGCCCAAGCTGGATAACCAAGGGCGCACTTTTTCGGTGATTCCAGGGCTCCAGTCGCAACGATTTCCGAACGCCCCGCCGGGCCTGGTGTTTCCCGGCGACCCCGGATCTCCCCTCGGGGTCAACTTCCCCGACAGAACAAACTTCGCTCCCCGCTTCGGTTTTGCCTGGGACCCGACCGGCAGCGGCAAGACCAGCTTGCGCGGCGGTGGCGGCATTTTCTATGACATCCTGAAAGGCGAAGATAATCTTCAGTTCAACGGTCAACCGCCCTTTGTGGGCTCCGCGGGACTCTATTTCAATTCCCCGGACTTCCTCCCGCCTACCTGCGAATATACCGCGAGCGGTTGTCCCGTGACTGCGCCTCTGACCTATATGAGCCACCCTTTCCAGAATGCCTGCAACTATAACGCCGCCGGTAACTGCGTCAGCTTGGGCGTGCCTAATTCCTTTCCCTCGAAGCCGCCCCCATCGAACGTCTCTTTCTTGCAGTTTCTCCCGGTCAACACCACAGGCGCTATCTTTCTCGACGACCCACACCTGCGCACCCCCGTCGTCTATCAATACAACCTGAGCCTGCAGCGCAATCTTTTCGCTGATATGGTTCTGGAAACCAATTATGTAGGTAGCACAGGGCATGGACTGACCTCGCTCAGAGACATCAACCCTATGGCGCTGGGTACTACCAATCGGCTGCTTAATGGCACCAGCGGCAACTGTGGACCCTACTTGAATGTCGTCTGCTACGGAGCGCTCCCGGAATTCCAGAACGTATCCAACGCGAACTACAACGCCTTGGAAGCAAGCATCACTCGGCAACCCAAAGACTCAAGGCTAGGCACGGCCTACTACACCCTGGCCTACACCTACGGCCATAACATTGATAATGCCTCCGGCTTCGAGCAGCGCAATTCTGCAGTGCCCGCCTATAGCCCTGATCTTCTCCGCGCTTCGGGTGACACCGACGTCCGCCATCGCATCAGCCTGAGTGGAGGATGGGATTTGCCTTTTGATCGCGCTTGGGCGGCCGGGCCGAAGCGCCTCACCAGGGGCTGGAGTTTTTATCCCATCTTTACCTATCGCACCGGATTCCCATACGACATTTTCGCCCAGTTGCCGGATGCCACCGACCCTCTCAACCCCGGTTCTTCGGGCGCGGGCGACCCCGGGATTTCGCGCGCCGCGGTCGTTGCGCCCATAAGGACTTTTAACCCCAGGCAAAGACGCACAATTAATGAGATCACTTACGGCACCGACCCCACCGGGACGATTTGCGAGATCACCACCACTCCAGTTACCGGCAACTTTATTTTTGACCCCAATAGTTTTTCCAACATTCCACTAGAAAACAATTCTTACTTCGACGGAGGTTTTCCCAATCCCTGTTTCCCACAGCTGGATCCGGTGCACAATCCGGCTGACCGGACCTACGGCCTGCCCCGCAATGTGCTGCGGGGCCCGACCCTGACCAATGTCGACATCGCGCTCGCCAAGACTACGTCCATCACGGAGCGTTTCAAGATGCAGTTTCGCGCCGAGTTCTTCAATGCTTTGAACCATCCCGAGTTCGCGCAACCGACCCTGGGCAACAACACCACGAACATCTATGCCCCAACCTTCGGCCAAGTCACCACCACCGGCAGCTTTCGCGGGCCTACGCCCCGCATCGGGCAGTTGGCGCTGCGCATCACGTTCTAGCCGGATCATCCAAAGGGGACCTCCCCTCAACATCTCCGACACCATGGATGCCGACCACAGGAGCGGTAGAAGTCTGAACATCGAACCACACTAGCTGAGAATTTCGGAGCGTCCGACTTACCCCATTAGTAAATTAAATCCCCTCTCTGCGTGCTTTGAATACTGCCCGCGTCCACAGAGAGCGAATAAGCTGTCCCGCCTTCGCCCTGCCATGAAACCAGATTAAAATGCCCTCCGCTTGGCGCGCGGTAGACGCTCACTTTCTTGAAGGTTAGCGGGACATTCTTCTTGCAAATCTGAGGAGCCTGTGTGGGTCGCAAGAAGTAAGCTCCATTGCCGCTTCCCACGATTGTCGCCTTTCCATCTGACTCGACCAGCACGGCCGATTTTTCGTCAACCGCGACTTCGCCAGGCGACGGCGACCATCCGTCCTGCATAATGCGAGCCAGAAATACAAGTGTCCGGCCCATGCGATCGCGTTTCGCAAAATGCGAATCGGTCAACAAATTTTCAAGATGCGGAATCTTCAAGAAATCGCGCACCATTGTCACGCGTTCGTGATAAGGATTCGGCAAAACATCGCTCGAAGCCAAATCGTTTTCATCCGGCAGGTCTTTCAAGCACCCATAGACGAACTCTCCCAGCACTGCCAGGCCAGCGCTGGTGCCGCCAATCGGCTTGCTGTTGGCGATGTTTGCGTTGATGGCTTCTTCCACTGGAGTACCCTGCCATGCGCGGACGTAGTTCGACTGATCTCCGCCGGCGATGAATAGCACTGTGGCCTCGCGGATGATTTGCGCCACGGCTGGTTCCTCCGCGGCTTCCCGGTTCGGAACGATGAGCGTCGCGACCGAGTTCATCTTGCACAGACCGTTCACGTATGAGTTGTAAGCGTCAGTTCCGGTCGCTCGCAGGATCAGGAAATCGCCGCCATTTCCCTTGCTGCACAACCAGTGAAACGCATCGTCGAGGTCGCTGCCTCCGCCCATCATGGCGATCCCAGCTGTACCCTTGGTTTGCACGTCTTCTTTGTTTCCTACGCGAATGTACTGGTAGGAGCCAGTCTGGACAAAAGCCCCGGCCAATCCAAAAAACAGAACGAGTACGAGCAATCCAAGTTTCGTGAGCCTTATGGTAACCAAGTCATCTTTCTGGTAGCGGACAGAACTTCCCGTCGGAGAAGAACGTCCAATCATGAATTCCTTTCGCTATTGAACGGCCATGTAGACTTCCACTTCGACCAGATGAAG
>JASIKQ010000088.1 GCA_030049565.1 Candidatus Sulfotelmatobacter sp. | reverse complement strand
GCCCAACGGGACCACCCAGCGATTCCCATTGGTGGCTTGCCAGTTCGCGGTAAGCGTAGGCTGCCAGGTAATGTAATAGCCCGTATCTAGGTTGTAGTTGATGAAATATTGGAACAGCATCTGATTTACGTCCGGCCGCGCTGACTGGCCGGCGAAAGACCAGACATTGTTCAACAAAGCCCCGAGAGTCCATTTACCGGGCTGTCCGAGCGCCACGAACGTTGGCCCGATGCTCCACTTTCCTTGTCCTAAGATCGGATTGGTGGCAGTAGGCAACACGAGTGCTGGTCCGGCGCCCCATATGAGCTTCCCTGGATTGGCCGGCGAGAGGAAGAAGGACGGGTTCATATCGCCAAACCCAAACGCTCCCTGGTTTATCGGCTGGCTCACCGTTGGGTTCGAGATGACTGGCGTAATAATGCGCGCTATCACATTCCAGTTGCTGCTGATTGGGACCGGAATCACAGGTTGGATGTTCAGTACATCCTGAACTCGACTGTCGTTCCCCATCCCGAAGTTATTGTTGTTTTGCACAGGCACGCTGATTAGGCTGGCAACTGGGTTCTGTGCCGCTTTTCTTAACGTGTCGGTGTTCGCCGCGGCCTCCGGCGTTTGCTCGGTGGCAACCTGTGTGCCCTCTACGTCCTCGGCAGGAAACTGTGCTTGCACGGGAGTCGGTACGAATGAAAACGCCAAAAGAGCGAGGGTTGCCGTGTCTCTCCGTAACCATCGGAGTATCAAGTTCGACTCCTTTGCGACAGTCTCACGCACGTGATTCTCAAGCGGGTCAGGCAGAATCGAACACTGTCAAAACTACGAGCAAAAGCTAAAAAGTGAGAAAAGACCGGTGCAATCTTCAACGCATCGGGGGCTAACCCAGGGGATTCAGTGGCAGGATGGATCGTCTTTAAATTCGGCGCTCCCTAACATTGTTCCCAGAAAACGCCCGCATTGGATGATCTTCTGGGAGAGTGCTTCGTTTCGCAGCGTCTTGGGTGATGTCGAGTATTTCGCCATATCCAAGTTTCTGGCGGCTTGTACGAGCTTGTCGCTCCAATTTCTGACCATCTCGAATTCATTGGTAAGCAGTTGGAGAGCATTGCGATCGGATTCGGTGACAGCAGCTGCACGTGCCAACGTGAGACTCTTTTCTGCACTCGCACGATTGTTGGCTGCCCATGACTCCGTGACCGTGTACGAGTTTTCGATGGCATATTCCATCGCACTCGCCCATTCGCGCATTTCGCTGATGGTTTCGATGCCTGCAATCATGAAATTTTGCGATAGCCCTATGTGGCCCGCTGCCGAGGTCGGTTCCGGCGGCGGCGTCGCATCAATGGCCCCGAGGCATGGAAGTGTGAGCGAGATCTGATTCGTTCGAAAGCTCAAAGATCCATTCACAATGCGCGCCAGGACCTCGACGTCTACGTAGAGATGGTGATCCACCTGCATAACCTGTGCAGCACCGGTCCTGCCATTTACGGTCAAAGTCTTGCTTTCGGGTTGAGCCTGCGACAATACCACTCCCCTTCCTGACAACAGAATCGGCAAGAGTAAGAAGGCTTTTCTTAGTGATACTCGCAGATCGTGACGAGATCCATTGCTCACTGAGGCCACCCTGACTCACATCCTCCCTTGCGACTCGCATCAGAGCAGATCGCGTCAAAGTTGAAAACTGTAAGAACTTCCAGTCACGCGTCTGAAATATCCAAAAATCGGTTGACAGCAGTCAGTCCGAATCCGTGTGGTCGGGTTCGAAGGAGCGGGCTCTTGATGAACGTAGAGCTCTTTTGGTCCCTGTTAACAGTGACAGGTTTCGGAGCGAGGAAGTCTATCTATCCTTATTAGCGCTTCAAGTTAACCCTTTGTCGGGCTCACCTGCTTGATAGCAAGACGCCTTTGTCAAACGCGAATTCGGCCGCTGGCGCTAAAGAAAGCGCCACAACTCCTAATGGAGGAGACCTATGACGAAGTTTGCGGTCATCATAGCAGCATGGCTGTCCCTTGTGGTTACTGCGTTTTCCCAGACGAGCCAGGGCTTTCCACCGCCAGAGACGACATCGTCGAATAGCAGCGACTGGCATATCGAGTGGGTACCTATTTATCTATGGTTCACCGCCTTAGATGGAAATCTCGGAGTGGGAGGCAAGACCATCCCCATAAGCGCCAGCTTTTCCGACGTGCTCGACAGGCTGAATATCGCTTACATGACCGCCGCCGATGTCCGGAAGCATAGAGTCGGCGTCTTGACGGATTTCCAGTACCTGGACCTATCCTCAAGTGAGATGTCTACTCCGTTCGGTTTGCTTTATTCCAGCGCGCATACCGATTCGCAAGAGTACATTCTTGACCCGGAAATCTACGTGCGTGTTTTCGAAAACTCGAAGGGTTCCGTGGATGCATTCGCTGGCATCCGATATTGGCATCTTAGGAGCAATCTGGATTTGCGTGCTGGACTTCTGCCCGCATTTCACGCGGGTGACTCGAAAGACTGGGTGGACCCAGTCTTGGGTGCCCGCTTCCGCCTCAACCTGCGAAAAGGCTGGTTTGTGATGCTGAAGGGCGATGCAGGAGGATTCGGTGCAGGTTCACAAGAAACCTGGCAGATTTACACCGGAGGCGGAAAGGAGTTTAAGCAAAGATATTCGGTGTTTCTTGGCTACCGTCGTTTAAGTGTTGATTACCGGGATGGTGGATTTATCTACGACACAAATATGAACGGGGCGCTTGTGGGCTTCAGCATCAAATTCAAGTGACTTCGGCGACTTCTTACCGCTGGATTACATCGGGGCCCCCTTTGCGAAGTGTCATGAATAGGACGCATAAACCGCAGAGAACTCCGGAGGACAACATGAACTCACCCTCCACGGCGGATTTGGGCCCCATCCCAATCAAAAACGTACTCGTGGTGAACGCCGATCCTGCGCTCAAGAATCTGATTGCTAGCACCCTTGAGCCCGGTACATGGGCGCTTCATTACGGGGCCAACAATGAACTCGCCCTAAATCTGGCTCGCTCCAAGAAGTTCGACCTTATCTTGACCAGTGAAAAGACTACCGGTCGGGAAGATGTTGAGTTGTTGGCGAAGATCAGGCGGTCTCGTCCACACACGCGACTGATCATCCTCACCAGTGAGAGCACTCCCGCGGATGTCATTGCAGCAATGCGTCAACACGCGTTCAGCTATTTCTCCAAGCCATTCTCCAGCAGCACTCTGGCACAAATGATCCGCGATGCTGTTCAGGAGCCATGCTGGGATGACGGCATCGAGGTGATTTCCGCAACTCCTGAGTGGATCCGTCTAATTGCCCGCTGTGATTTGAAGACCGCCGACCGGTTGCTCCAGTTCCTGAATGAAATCGCAGAATTGCCCGAACCCGAAAAAGGGCAGGTGGCCAGCGCTTGTCGCGAGATGCTTCTAAATGCGATTGAGCACGGTGCAGGTTTAGATCCTACAAAAGACGTCGACATCGAATACATCCGCGCTCGCCGCATGATCAGTTGCAGGATTTCGGATCCTGGGCCCGGCTTTACTCTTGACGAGATCCCTCATGCTGCTATCGCGAATCCTGCCGATGATCCCCTTCACCACATTGCAATCAGAGAAGAACGAGGAATGCGCCCCGGAGGCTTCGGCGTGCTGATGGCCCAGCAGATGGTCGATCAGGTTATTTATGGCGAAGATGGGAATGAGGTCTTGCTGGTGAAATACCTTCCTTCCATCAACGCGAAATCGGCGTAGGGCTCTCGTTCGGAGCGAGCCCAGCCTGTTTCTGGGGCGGCCGTTAGAAAGTCAACGCAAGACAGGGTCTCATCCTATTATCCGTTGTCTTGTCGGCTGCTGTTTGTTTGCTGGGTATACCAGCTGTTAATCACATCAGGCCGATAACTCTCTCGATGCGAACCGCGCACTTCTTCAGTTCAGGAATCTTGACAGTAGGATCCCATGCATCATTTGTCACCCTGTTGATCGGTGACTCGTGGAAGTGGAACGTAGTGTACAAAACTCCCGGTCCGACCTTGTCGGTAACATCGACTCGAATTTCGCATCTACCCCGTCGAGATACTACGGCTACCATTTCACGGTCAGAGATTCCGAGTTTGGTGGCATCGTCGGGATTCATTTCCAGCAGGGCCTCCGGCGCCAGCACATCCAGAGGCTGGCAACGGCGCGTCATATTTCCGGTGTGGTAGTGGTACTGCATGCGACCTGTGGATAGCACAAGTGGATACTCGTCGTCCACGCCTTCGACCGGTGGTTGCCATTCGATGGGCTTCAGAACTCCCTTACCGCGCGTGAACTTTCCTTCGTGAAGAAATTGGGTACCCGGATGATCTACGCTCGGGCATGGCCACTGAATTCCCCGCTGCTCCAGCCTGGAATATGTAATGCCATGGTAGGACGGCGTCAGCTGGCGCATCTCCTCAAAGACTCCTTCGGCCGAAGAATAACTGAGGTTTATGCCTAAGCGTTGAGCAATTTCCTTAAGAATCATCCAATCTGGCAGGCTGTTTCCGACGGGATGGATTGCGGCCCGCACGCGCTGCACGCGGCGTTCAGTGTTGGTGAAAGTCCCGTCCTTCTCAGCCCAAGATGATGCTGGTAAAACGACGTGGGCGAGTTGAGCGGTTTCGGTTAGAAAGATGTCCTGCACAACGAGAAATTCCAGGCTTCGCAGTCCCTTTTCAATGTGTGCTGTGTTGGCATCCGATAGCATCGGGTTTTCGCCCATGATGTACATGCCGCGGAACGTTCCTTTGATCGCGGCAGGGAACATCTCGGTCATCGTTAGACCAGCCTTACTCGGCAACACCTTGATTCCCCAAGCGTCTTGAAACTTCTTGCGAATTGGCTGACTTGTCACTGACTGATATCCCGAAAAGACGTTCGGCAGACATCCCATATCGCAAGCGCCCTGCACGTTGTTTTGCCCACGTAACGGATTCACACCAGTTGAGGGGCGGCCCAGGTTTCCAGTTAGCATGGCGAGGTTGGAAATGGACATTACATTGGCCACGCCAGTGGTATGCTCCGTAATGCCTAGACAGTAAAGGAACGTGACATTTTTGTTCCGGCCGATGAGTTCCGCCACCGCTTTCAGGTCGCGCGGAGTGACTCCCGAGATTTCCTGGACACGCTCTGGTGTATAGCTTTTGACGAGCTTGGCGAGTTCTTCGAATCCCTCGCATCGTTCTTCGATGAATTTCTTGTCGTGGAGATCCTTCTCGATAATCCAGTGCATCATGCCGTTGATACAGGCGATATCAGTTCCCGGCTTCAGGCGCAGCCAGTAGTTGGCCTGATTCACAAGATCGATACGACGTGGGTCGACCACCACCAGCTTTGCTCTGGTTCGCTCCACGGCTCGTTTTATGGAATGCGCGATGATCGGATGGGCTTCTGTCGTGTTCGTGCCGATCATCACGATGACATCGGCCTGGATGATCTCGTCGATTGAGTTGGTCATCGCTCCGCTTCCGAATACAGTGGCCAGACCGGCCACAGTAGCGGAGTGTCAAAGCCTGGCGCAGTGGTCGACATTGTTGGTGCCGAACCCCTGGCGCATCATCCTCTGAAACAGATAGTTTTCTTCATTAGTGCAACGTGCGCTGCTCATGCCGCCCAAGGCCTCTGGGCCGTGCTCTTTGCTGATGCGGCTAAACCCTTGAACGACCCGGTCGATTGCATCTGGCCAGGACGCTTCCTTAAGTTCTCCATTCCTATTCCGGATCAGAGGCTGGGACAAACGATCTGGACTATGAATGAAGTGGTATCCAAACCTGCCCTTCGAGCAG
>JASIKQ010000087.1 GCA_030049565.1 Candidatus Sulfotelmatobacter sp. | reverse complement strand
CGCCGAAGGGAAGATGAACCTCCGCGCCAATGGTCGGCGCGTTAATGTAGGTGATCCCCGCGTACAAATCGCGAATCGCGGCAAACGCTCGGTTCACATCTTTGGTGTAGATTGCGGAGGAAAGTCCGTACTCGATTCCATTGGCGATTTCAATCGCGTCTTCCAAGCCGTCGCACGCAATGATGGAGACCACCGGCCCAAAAATCTCCTCCTGCGCAATGCGCATCTTGGGATCGACATCGATGAACACGGTTGGCTCCACGAACCATCCATACTTATATTCGCCATGATCGAGGCGATTCCCGCCACACATCAGCTTGGCCCCTTCGTCGCGGCCGACATTCACGTAGCTCAGATCAGTCTGCAACTGCTTCTCATTGATCGCCGGACCCATTTCAACAGTTTCATCCAGGCCGTTGCCCACCTTCAGCTTCTTCGAGCGCTCCACATAGCGCTCTACAAATTCTCTATACACGCCCTTTTGCACGATGATGCGGCTGGTCGCGGTGCAACGTTGTCCGGTGGTGCCGAATCCGCCCCACAATCCGCCTTCTATGGCCAGATCCAGATTGGCGTCGTCGAGCACTATCATGGGATTCTTCCCACCCAATTCCAGAGAACAATGCTTGAAAGATTTCGCGGCAATCCCGCCAATAATGCGTCCCACAACAGAAGATCCCGTCAGCGAAATAGCACGCACGTCCGGATGGTCAGCTAGCGGCGTCCCCACTTCAGGGCCGAATCCAGTAACGATGTTCACGACTCCCTTTGGAATACCGGCATCGGTGAACGCCCGTACCAAGTTAAAAGTAGAAAGCGGCGTATCCTGCGCCGGTTTGATGATGCAGGTGTTGCCACAAACCACCGCCGGCAACAGCTTCCACGAAGAGATCGCCATGGGGAAGTTCCACGGCGTGATCATGCCACATACGCCGAGGGGTTGCCGCACGGCCATGGCAAATTTGTTGGGCATTTCCGACGGAACTGTCGGGCCGAACATCCGCCGTCCTTCACCGGCGTTATAGTACGCGGCATCAATCGCTTCCTGCACATCCCCGCGAGTTTCGGCAAGCACCTTGCCCATTTCGCGGGTCATCTCTCGTGCGTACTCTTCTTTACGCTCGATCAAAATTTCGGCAGCATGAAAAACCAGCTCTGCCCGCCGCGGCGCAGGTACGAGCCGCCACTTGGCAAACGCGCGTTTAGCCGCGTCCACGGCGGCGTCCACGTCGGTCTTGGCCGATCTCTGAAAAATTCCAACCAAATCGCGCGTGTCGGCGGGATTGCGATTTTCAAAGGTCTCGCCGGTCGAAGCCTCGACCCATTCTCCGTCAATGAAGTTCTTGAAAACTCTGGTTTGCGTTTGGCTGAGCGTAGCCGGAGAAGCAAGCGTATCGGTAGCCATAATCTCTCCTTATGAATCTATCTGTGATGCTACAGCGGGCAGGAATGATGCGGCAAGCCGGAGAGCAATGAGCTATGAGGAAACAATGTGCAAGGACGGGCGCCGACGCCCGTCCCCGGAGGGCTGAAAGCTGACAGCCGATAGCTGACAGCTCAGTTAATATCGAACTGCTCCTGATGTAGTGCCGGATCGCTCTTGACAATGATCGTCCGCTTGGTCAGTTCTTCCATTTCGTTCAGCAGGCGCCCGTTGTTGGTTTTCAATTCTTTGGCCACATCCGGATTCACGCGCAGCATCACATCTTCATGCTCGAGATGGCGTGCGATCTTGCGCATCTCCACGTAAATCTCGTTGCAAACCGTGGTTACTGATTTCACGTAGCCGGTGGATTGGCAATACGGGCAGGGTGCGCCGATGGTCCGTTCGAGCGATTGCTTTACCCGCTTCCGCGTAATCGCGACCAGGCCGAAATCGTTAAACTGAAGAACCTTCGAGGGAGCGCGATCGTGCCGCAGTTCGTCTTCCAGCGCCTGCATCACGCGCTGGCGATTGCGGCGCTCATCCATATCGATGAAGTCGATGATGATGATCCCGCCCAGATCGCGCAGCCGCACCTGCCGGACGATCTCTTTGACCGCATCCACGTTGGTCTTGACGATCGTGTCTTCCAGGCGCGCCGTCTTGCCCACATACTTGCCAGTGTTGATGTCGATGGCGACCAGCGCTTCGGTCTGATTGATAACGATGTAACCGCCGCTCTTCAGCCACACCTTCGACTTCAAGGCCTTGTTCATCTCTTCGGCCAGGCCGAACTGCTCGAACAGAGGCGTCTCTTTCGTGTACAGCTTCACGCGCTTGACCAGCCCGGGCTGGAAGCGGTTGAAAAACCGCAGAACGCGCTCATACTCGGGTTCAGTATCGACCCAGATCACGGAGAAATCTGACGTGACCTGATCGCGCAACACGCGTTCGACCACGTTCAGATCGTGGTAGATTAAAGCCGGTGATTTTGAATTTTCCGTCCGCGTCTTGATGTCGTTCCACAATCCTTTCAGGAAGCGGATATCAGCGCGAAGTTCGTCTTCGCTGGCGCTTTGCGCTGCGGTGCGGACGATGAACCCTCCATGGCCGTTATCGCGCTCGCTCATCACGATCCGCTTCAGGCGCTGCCGCTCTTCGTCGGAGGCAATCTTGCGTGAAACTCCGGTGTGATTCACTGTCGGCATATAGACCAGGAAGCGTCCCGGGAGAGCGATGTGGCTGGTGATGCGCGCGCCTTTTTTGCCGATCGGCTCCTTCGCAATCTGCACCAGAATCTCCTGGCCCTCTTTGAGCAAATCGCTGATCTTGGGAACATCCTGCGACTGGCGGCGTGGAAAGCGGCGGCCACCGCCACGGCGTCCACTGCGGCGCTCGTAGGCGGGACGGGGCCGGGGCGCACGTTGCGTGTAGCCGGCCGTTCCTGACGAAGCCCGAACTTCTGCCCGGGCATCGACACTGCCGTTGCCACGGGCTTCAGCATCCAGCATGGCCTCGGCTTCGGCCTGCGCTTCTTCGAGCTCTAATTCTTCCGAGTCTTCCTCAATCTCGGCAGCGCCGGGCTCGGCAACAGGCGTTACGCCCGCTTCCGCCAAACTCGACATGTGAATCTCGTCTACGGTTTCACGTACTTCGGAGATTTCCCGCCGGATTTGCGAAGGCTGCCCAGCCTCGCGGCTCTCCTCCTCAAATTCGTCATAACTGTCATCAAAAGACTTTTCGTAAGGAACCGCATCTGCCTCATCCTCTTCTATGGTTTCCTCCTCCAGAGTTCCAGGCGCGGCGAATACTGGAGCTTGCGGTTCGCTCGCTACGCTCGCGGGTCGATCCGAACGCTCGGGGAGAGCCACCATTTCATCTTCCTGCTCGACAAAGTCGTCAGCCGCCGGAACCGTGTCGCGTACAGCGGCCACACGCCCGCTCGCAGGCTCAGGGTTACGGAACTTAAGATTCCATTCCGCCTCGGTTGAGGCCTCGGAAACCGGAGCGATCTCGGCGGATTTTTGCCGGCGCGCTGCTGCCGCAGCGGACTCACCGCTAGCAAATATGGGTTCATCTTGGGGAAAAGTCTCGGCTATGGGCGCAGAAACCGGCTCCGTCGAGGATTCGGCTGCGTCGTCCTGGACTGTATGATTTTCAAGCGGCGCCGGCGGCAAATCGCGGTACTTGGAAATCGATTCGCCTGGCAGCAGTATCGGCTGGTATCCCGCTGGCGGGCCATAGCGCTGAGATCGTGGCTCTTGCGGCCGCGCAGAAGATGCCGGTGAGGCCTCTTCAGTTCGTTCGGGGCGCGGCTCGAAGCCGCGATCGCGTCCATCACGGCGTCCGCCCCTGCGGCGGCGACGGCTGCGCCAACTCCCACGTTCACGGTCTTGCGCAGAACTACCGTTGGATACTCGAGGTCCGACCGCAATCGATTCCTGACCTTCCGCGAATTCTCCCCCCCGTATCTCGCCTCCTGACCCGTCGCCAGAATCGCCAGACGCAGCCTCCAGGGACGCCGCGTTCGGCATTTCGCCAGATTTTAACTCCGCGGGACCACCCGGCGCTCGCAGATCATGCGCTTGCAGATCCTGCGCTCGTAGATCCTGCACGCCCCGGTTCGCCGGCACGGCCTCGGTAAGATCCTCGTCTTGCTCTTCCAACTCCATAAAATCGGAGACGTAGAGGAAGGCATCGCGCTCCAGTCCGATATCGACAAATGCGGACTGCATTCCGGGCAGCACGCGGGTTACGCGGCCCTTGTAGATGGAGCCGGCTAACGTATATTCATTTTCACGCTCGAGGTAAACTTCCGCGAGCAGATCATCTTCCACCAGCCCAACTTTGGTCTCGTGAGGAGTGGAGGAAACAAACAACTCTTTATTCATGCATACTCCGGTCCCGCGCCGCGTTTCTATTGAAAACGGGGGGGTTCACCGGCGAAGCGAGGAAGGAAACGGGAGGATCGAGCGTGGCGACGCGCACCCCAGACGGGGGACGGTTAAAGCTGGGAAGACTCGTTCCCAGCCGGATCCGCTGCACAAGCTTGAGAATCTTTTGCACTGTATCGCTTTGACTGCCGGGTTGTGACCGCACTCTCAGACCCTTTGGGTCGGGGGGCCGTTCCCTGCCAGCAGTGTAATCGCTTGAATCCTACCCGGCCTTCAACTGCTACATGGCCGGTTGAAATGCCCTCTTTACGCGAGGGCGATCGATATATTTTCGGCTCTGCGCCATTGCACGCAGCAACTCATTCGCCTACGTCTTCCTCTCCAGAATCGTGAAGGACCCCAGAATCATGCGCCTGGCTTCAAAAGCCTGATCACTCGCCAGAATCCACATGGGCCCGGCTAATTCACAAAGCGGCGCATGCGGACGTTCATCACCATCCCCAGCGCCAGGAACATGAACAACACGGAAGACCCCCCATAACTCATTAGCGGCAGGGGTATCCCAGTGACCGGCATAAAACCGACCACCATGCCGACATTGACCAGGACGTGGAAGCTAAGCACCGCCACCACCCCCATCACCACGAACGTGCCCGCCCGGTCAGGGGCGGTTTGCGCGTTCTGCGTCAAACGCATCAGCAATATAAAGTATAACAGCAGAACCCCTAAAGCGCCGACGAAACCGTGCTCCTCGGAAAACGCCGCAAAAATGAAGTCGGTTTGCGGCACAGGCAGGAAAGCGCCATGTGTTTGCGAGCCCTTCCCGCCCCATAGCCCCCCCGAACCCACCGCAATCTTCGATTGCTCAACTTGATACCCCGATCCCTGGGGATCGAGCGTGGGATCGATAAAGCTCGTCAATCTCTGCTTCTGGTAGGACTTCAGCACGTGGACGCGGGGGATAAAGAACACTGCGCCGATGCCCAATGCCGCCAGCAGGGCCACCACAAACCCTTGCTTCCATTGCATGCCGCCGAGGAAGACTCCCATGACTGCGATGGGAACATAGGTAAGCGCAGTACCCAGATCGGGCTGGGCCAGAACCATCAGCATAGGAAAGCCAACAATGGCCCCGGCTTTGACGAAGTCCGGCCATGAGAGTTCCTGATGCTTGTCGGCGAAGTACTTGGCCACTGTCAGAATAAGGATGAGCTTGACCCACTCGGAAGGTTGAAAGTGATTTCCCCCGGGCATTTTGATCCAGCGCCGTGCCCCTAGATACTTCTGTCCGAAAATCAAGACGGCCATCAGCGATCCGACGGAGGCGATGTAGAACCAGTGAATGCGGTCAAGCAGCGCCTGGTAGTTGACGAGGCTCATCACAAACATCATGCCCACCCCAGCCGCGACCCAGTACATCTGCTTGATTTGAGCACCAGCGAACTTGGTGTGCATGGTGGCGCTGCGGATTTCCATCACACCGAGAGCGCAGATCATGAGCACAAAGACCAGCAGCAGCCAGTCAAAATCGCGAAATGAAACGTAGCGTGACATTGATGAGCTTCTCAGCAAACTGCTAATGCATTCCCGGCGCAGCCATCGCTACCGCCAGCGGCTTCTTTGGTACATCGACGAAGAAGTGGCCGGCCTCGAGCTTCTGCTCGCCTCCATCGGACTCCGGCTCCGACCACAATCCTCCAACATCAACCTTCCCATCCGCATTGGGATTGCCCGCCACCTTCTGAGGATTTCGCCGCTGCTTGTCGACATACGCTTTAATCACCTGCGTAGCCAGTCGAGCAGCCAGCCTGCCGTGCTCGCCCGCCTGAAAAAGAACGCAAACCACGATGTCAGGATTGCGCCGCGGCGTAAATCCCACGAACCAGCCATTCTGCGCAAAATCCTCGCTATCCTTAACTTTCGCGCGCAGGGCCAGCGAAACGACTTGGGCCGATCCGGTTTTCCCAGCGATGTCGATCCCGGGAATGTGGGCCGATGGCGCGGTTCCCTCCGGCAGCAAAACGCGGGACATGGCATCGGTGATGAAGGTCCATCCGTTGGGATCAAAGGGAACGCTTTTCACCTCGGTATAATTGGCGGCTTCAACGTAACCCGGCGGAAGCACCTCGGGATTGACCACGTGCGGCACCACCATGCGACCGCCCATTGAGACTGCGGAAACGGCACGAAGCAACTGCACCGGTGTAACCGCGACTGCACCCTGTCCGATTCCTACAGAGATGGTTTCCCCGGCGAACCACTTCTGCTTGAAATTCCGGATCTTCCATTCCTCCGAAGGCATCACGCCACTCGCTTCATTGGGCAGGTCGATGCCAGTTTTTTGACCCAACCCCAGCATCGTGGCGTATTTCGCAATCCGGTCGATTCCCAGCTTCTCTGCCAGCGTGTAAAAGAAAACGTCGCAGGATTGGTAGATCGCCTTCTCAAGATCCACCTCGCCGTGTCCCGTTTTCACCCAACAACCGAAGCGCCTGCCGTAGAATTCGGCGCTGCCGGCACAGTGCACATGCATGCTCTGCGCGATTCCTTCCTGCCACCCGGCAACCGACATGATGACCTTGAAGGTTGAGCCGGGGGCAAGCTGCGCCTGGATTGCCTTGTTCAGCAGAGGCTTCTCAGGATCATTAACCAGCTTGTTCCATTCCTCGCGCGACACGCGCACAGCGAAATCGTTAGGATCAAACGCTGGGCCGCTTACCATGGCGAGAATTTCTCCGGTGCGAGGGTCCATCGCAACAATCGCGCCGTTCTTACCTTCCAGCGCCTCTTCGGCAGCAATTTGTAAATCTATGTCGATCGTCAGTTTCAACTGCTTGCCCGCAATCGCATCGGTTTCGCCGAGTAAACCCACCTCCCGGCCATGGCTATTCACTACTTCCTGGCGGGCGCCGTTCTTGCCCATGAGCATGGTGTTGTACTGCCGCTCCACGCCGGAAATGCCCACGATATCGCCTGGACTGTACAACTCGAACTGCGGCTGGTTAAGCATGTCTTCGTTAACTTCGCCAACGTAACCGATTACATGCG
>JASIKQ010000086.1 GCA_030049565.1 Candidatus Sulfotelmatobacter sp. | reverse complement strand
TGCAGTATTATGGAACGGGACGGCGCAAGCGGGCAATTGCGCGCGTCTATCTGCGTCCGGGAAGCGGCGATTTCAAAGTAAACGGACGGGCGTTTGAGGAGTACTTTGTGACTCCGGCGCAGCGGTCCAGTGCTAAAGCGCCGCTCGCGACTACCGACACCGCGGCCTCGTTCAATGTGGTCGCGAATGTGCTCGGCGGCGGCGTGCATGGGCAAGCCGACGCGGTGAAGTTGGGCTTGGCCCGCGCGTTGATGCAGTTCAATGCCGAACTGCGCGGCAAACTGAAGTCTGAAGGAATGGTTAGCCGTGACTCGCGTGGCAAAGAACGCAAGAAGTACGGGCAGAAGGGTGCGCGCAAGCGCTTCCAGTTCAGTAAGCGCTGAGCGCCAGTGAAAAGCAGGTTCCTCACAGATCCTCCGGATCCGTTCGGAATGACAAAAGATTGTTCCGGGTTTGAGTTTTTGCTGAAAGCTGATAGCTGACGGCTGGTTCTAGGTGTTCAATTCTTCCCGCCCCGTGCGGGACGGGAAATCAATCCCGCTGGTTTTTGGAATTTTCGTTCCGAGATTTGCGGGGCGAAACAAACCGGCGGGATGCAGACTCAATAAGGAGGTTGATTGGCTACCATCACCATGAAGGAGTTGCTCGAAGCAGGTGTTCACTTCGGGCATCAGACGAAGCGCTGGAATCCCAAGATGAAAGAATTCATCTTCGGCGAGCGCAACGGAATTTACATCATCGATTTGCAGAAGACGCTGAAGATGTTCAAAGAGGCGTCGAAGTTTGTGCAGGATCTGGCGGCCGAAGGCAAGATCGTGCTCTTCGTTGGCACCAAACGCCAGGCGCAGGACGCCATCGCCGAAGAGGCCACCAAGTGCGGCGGATTTTATATTAACCAGCGTTGGCTGGGGGGGTTGCTCACCAATTGGGTGACAGTGCAGAAGTCGGTGAAGCGGCTGAAAGAGCTCGATGACATGGCCACCGATGGCCGCTACGAGCTGCTGCCGAAAAAAGAAGTGATCAAGCTCGAGCGCGAGCGCAAGCATCTGCAGGCGAACCTGGCGGGCATCAAGAACATGAGCCGGCTGCCGGATGCGATTTTTGTCATCGACTCAAACAAAGAGCAGATTGCGGTGCGCGAGGCGCGCAAGTTAGGCATTCCGGTGGTTGCCGTGGTGGATACGAATTGCGACCCGACGGAAGTCGATTATGTCATTCCCGGCAACGATGATGCGCTGCGGGCGATCCGGCTGTTTACCTCGAAAATTTCTGAATCGATTGCCGAGGGCGCGCAGTTGATGAGCGACAAGCAGGTTGCCGAGATGTCCGCCGCTACGGAAGAAGCGCAGGCGCAGGCAGCAGCTCCGGCGCAATACGACGGCGCCGATATGGAGCCTGAAACGCAGGAAGCGGATGCGGGGGCGGGATCGGAAGACATCAGCATGGAAGAGGTGCTGGGTCCGGGAACGCACAAGAAGCCGATGGCGAACGAGGAATCTGACGTTCCCCATGTGGAGAGTCAGACAGTTTAGGCCCGAGTTGGGAGTACCCAGTGGCGAGTTCAGATGCCTCCGAGTGGGAAGAGTCGTATCAGGGCACGGCTTCAGCCGTGCCCTAAATGGCGGCTCCGTGGAAAAGCATGGCTTCAGCCGTGCGTCAGAGTTGTGACAAGATCTGGGCTTTAGCCCCTGAGGGAACTTCAGTTCCTGCAAAAACCGGGCACGTGGAGTTCGGACCCGCGCGGGTCATGCTTAGAAAATCCCCGGCGCGGGTCAAAGTTTATGCGGGGTAGTAGAAAATGCATGCCTTGGGCTGGGCAGTGATACTCGCGATACTTGCGATCGTGGCAGTAAACGCTGCCTTCATGATGATTTCTCCAAAGGCTTGGTTTCGGTTGCCCCGCTGGATCTTGGCAAAAAACGACCTAATAACCGAGGGAAAATACTCAAGCGGGTTGGGCGCACTTGAAATACGGATTAACGGCGGCATGCTGTTTGGCGCAATCGGATGAATTCTGTATCACGCGTTAAGGTAATGAAGGGAAACGAATAGCAATCATGAGCACTACTATGGCAAATATTTCGGCAGCGCAGGTGAAAGAGCTTCGGGAAAAAACCGGGGCACCGATGATGGATTGCAAGCAGGCCCTTACCGAAGCCAATGGCGACATGGAGAAGGCGGTTGTGGTTCTCCGCAAAAAGGGCGTTTCGGTGGCGGCGAAAAAGGCCAGCCGGGTGACCAGCGAAGGCGCGGTGACCAGCTATATTCATGCCGGCGGCAAGATCGGCGTGCTTGTCGAGGTCAACTGCGAGAGCGATTTCGTGGCTCGTACTCCCGATTTTCAGGAACTGGCACACGATATCGCCATGCACATTGCGGCCAGCGACCCGAAGTTCGTGCGCAAAGAAGATGTCACCAAGGCCGATTTTGACCGCGAGAAGGAGATTTACATTGCGCAGGCCGTCGCTTCCGGCAAGCCGCAGCACATTGCCGAGAAGATGGTCGCGGGCAAGATGGAAAAGTTCTATGAAGAGGTCTGCCTGCTGGAGCAGCCCTTCATCAAGGATCAGACGGTTTCGATCGCGCAGCTCATTGCCGCGAAAATTGGCAAGCTGGGGGAAAACATCAGCGTGCGCCGCTTCGCGCGGTTTAAAGTGGGTGACGCGAACGCGACGGTGGCGTCCACTACGCAGAAGCCGGATGACGGCGGCGAAGCTGCTATCCCGGCGGCGAAATAGCTCACTCATCGGGAGCGGCAGTGGACGCCGAACACGCCGCCCCGAAGAAGCCGCTTCACTTCCTCGTCACTTCATCCTCGGCCTTAACACGCCGAGCGACAGATACTCGTTATCGAATCGAGTGGAATCCCTTGAAGTCCAGCGTTAGCGGCGTTGCACTCGGACTAAGTTCGGCGTTTGCCAAAGCTGCTATAAATCGTTAAAATACAAGAGGATAAAGTATAAAAAACTGGAAGCGCCAAGGGGGTGGCCGTGGGATTGCACCCTGGGAGAGAAAAAGAGCGCTCCGCAAGACCTTCCGAAACCGACCCTATCCGTCGGAATCCTTACAATCATGAAGATTGGTGTCGCGATCTGGTGGAGCATAGCCATGACCTGCTATGTACCCATGATCTCCAAGGACGCTTGTTGTCGGTAAATCCCGCCCCTGCCCATCTCCTGGGATACAGCGTGGAAGAGTTGCTGCGCATTCCTATGCGCCAAGTGCTGGCGCCCGAGTTTCGTTCCGAATTCGACGTTTATTTGCGCGACGTTGCGCAGAGCGGAGAATCCAGCGGCCTGATGTGCGTGCTCACGCGGACGGGGGAACGGCGAATCTGGCAATATCACAATACCCTGCGGAGGGAAGGCGTGCCTTCGCCGATTGTGCGCGGCATTGCCCATGACGTTACCGAGGAAAAGCGCATCGAGAAGCTACTGCGCGAAGCAGGCGAAAAACTGCTTGACCGAGTACGGGCGCACGAGCGCTCCATCGCAGAACTGAAGCTGTTTCGCACACTTGTGGACCATTGCCGTGACGCCATTGAAATTGCGGATGCGAAAACCCTGCGCTTCCTGGATGCGAATGAAGAGGCGTGCTCATCTCTGGGGTATACGCGCCAAGAATTGCTTTCCATGGGAGTGCTCGATATAGACCCGGCTTTTACAGAGGAGTCAGCCAGGAAAATCATCGAGCAATTGCGCGAATCGGGATCCATGGTAGTTGAGGGAGTTCACCGCAGGAAGGATGGATCGATTTTTCCCGTGGAAGTCGCCCTGGCCCGAGTCCCCCTTGAGCAGGAATACGTAATTGCGATTGCGCGTGATCTCACCGACCGCAAGCAGGTTGAGGCACGATTGCGGGAGTACGAAAGGCTGTTGGAAAGCGTGGAGGAAATGATCGCGGTAGTAGACCGCGACTATCGCTACGTGATTGCGAACCGGGCGTTCCTGCGGCGCCGCGGAATAAGCCGCGAACAAGTGATTGGCCGCACCGTCATGGAGTTACTGGGCTCAGAAGGGATGAGCCCCTCGAATCTGGCGCTGGTCAAGCAGAAGATCGACGAATGCTTCCAGGGCAAGACCGTCGAATATCTGTTGCGTCACACCTACCCGGACTTGGGACCACGAGATCTGTTCCTTTCGTATTTTCCTATCGAGGGTCCAACAGGCGTCGATCGAATTGCGGGCATCCTGCAAGACGTCACCGAGCGCAATCAGGCGGAGACAAGGTTCCGGAGGCTGCTGGAGACTGCGCCGGATGCGATGGTAGTGGCGAATCAGGAAGGCGAAATGGTCCTGGTCAACGCCCAGACAGAGAACCTGTTCGGCTTCCGCCGCGAAGAGTTACTGAATCACAAGGTTGAAATGCTGGTGCCGGAACGGTTTCGAGAAAGGCATCGGGGACACCGCATCGAGTTCTCGAACCACCCGCGGGTGCGGGGTATGGGGACGGGCCTTGAATTGTACGGCCTGCGCAAGGATGGGACCGAGTTCCCCATCGAAGTCAGTTTGAGCCCGCTCGAGACTGAGCAGGGAGTGTTGATTTCCAGCGCGATCCGGGACGTTACCGACCGCAAGCGCGCGGAAGAGGAATTGCGCCGCAATGTTTTGCAATTGCAGGCTGTCACCGAAGAACTGCGCCTGGCCAAGGAGAAGCTGGCGGAAGAAAAGCTGTATCTGGAAGAATCGATCGATACTGAACTTGGATTTGGGGAAATAGTTGGCCGCAGCCCTGCTTTGCAGGAGGTAATGAAAAAAGTAGCCAAGGTCGCCTCCAGCGACGCGACCGTTCTGCTACTGGGCGAAACCGGCACCGGCAAGGAACTGGCCGCCCGCGCGTTGCATCGCATGAGCCGCAGGCATGGCAATAACTTTGTGAAACTGAATTGCGCCGCCATTCCTTCCGGTCTGTTGGAAAGCGAGTTGTTCGGCTA
>JASIKQ010000085.1 GCA_030049565.1 Candidatus Sulfotelmatobacter sp. | reverse complement strand
ACTTCACCGCCGCTTTCAAGCGAACGGCCTTTTCGACATAGGTGGCCAGGCGCTGAAGGATGACGTCGAGAATGCCGCCGGTTTCGCCGGCCTCGATCATGTTGGTGGTGAGGTCGTCGAAGACATTGGGATACTGGCGCATGGCATTGGCCAGCGTGGAGCCGCCTTCCACCGTGGTGCGGACTCCGGTCAGCACTTTTTGAAATGTCTGGCTCTCCTGATTGGCCGCGAGAATTTCCAGACACTGCACCAGAGGCAGGCCGGCGTCGATCATCACCGAGAACTGCCGGAAGAAGATGGCGATCTCTTTGACTTTGACTTTGCCCGAACCGAAGGTGGGCAGGGCGAATTCTTTGCCCTTTTCGCGGATCGCGCCCGGAGTGATACGCTCGCGCCGCAACTGCTGGTTGAGCGACTGCTTGTTTGGTGCCACACGCTCTCCGGAAACTTTCTGCCCGGAAGCGTCCTTGCCGGAAAATGTGAAAACTGGCATGTTAGTTAGCCTCTCTTCAACTTCGTCATTGAGTCATCAAGTTTCGCGGCATAAGCGATTTGACAGTGCGCGTCGCGAGCCGCGGTCGCGCTGCGCTGCGATCTTTAACGTTTCGCGGGTGCCGCTCCTTTTGCCAGCATGGAGCTCGCGGCCGTCGGCCGGTTCAGCAGGCTGGCGCCACGGTTGATCATTTCCTGGAGTTCATCCTGATTACTCGAGCGTTGCAGCGCGACCTCCAGAGAAATGTGCTTCTGAAAGTAGGCCGTGGCCAGCGCCTGATTGAATGTTTGCATGCCGAACTTGTCCTGGCCGGACTGCATGGCGGAATAAATCTGGTGAATTTTGTCTTCGCGGATCAGGTTGCGCACAGCAGGATTCGGAATCAGTACTTCCATAACCATGCAGCGGCCCTTGCCGCTTATAGTAGGCAACAGACTTTGGCACATGATGCCTTCGAGCACGAGCGAGAGCTGGGCGCGAATCTGCGGCTGCTGGTGAGCAGGGAAGACGTCAATGATACGGTTGATGGTGGACGTGGCCGAGTTGGTGTGCAGAGTACCGAAGGTCAAGTGGCCGGTTTCGGCAATGCGCAAGGCAGATTCGATGGTTTCGAGATCGCGCATTTCGCCGATCAGAACGACATCGGGGTCTTCACGCAGGGCAGCGCGTAGAGCGTCGGAAAAGCTCTTGGTATCGGCGTGCAGTTCGCGCTGATTGACCACGCAGTTTTTGTTCATGTGCACAAACTCGATCGGGTCCTCGATGGTCAGGATGTGGTCGTGGCGTTCGCTGTTGATCTTGTCGATCATGGCGGCCAGGGTCGTGGATTTGCCGGAGCCGGTGGGGCCAGTCACGAGCACGAGGCCGCGGGGCTTGTCGCAGAGTTTGCTGACGACGGGCGGAAGGCCGAGCTGGTTGAAGGATTTGATTTCAAAGGGAATGAGACGAAAGACCGCTGCAGTAGCGCCGCGCTGATTGAAGACGTTAGCGCGGAAGCGGGCCAGGCCCTTCAATCCGAAAGAAAAGTCGAGCTCGAGACTTTCTTCGAAGCGATGCTTCTGGGAGTCGGTCATGACGCTATAGGCCAACTGCTTGGTTTCGGCGGGCGTCATCTGCGGCAAGTCGAGCGGGACCAGGTGGCCGTGAACGCGGATTTGCGGCGGCGAGTTGGTAGTAATGTGAAGATCGCTGCCATTCATCTCCAACATTCTTTTCAGCAAATCACTTAACGACAGACCCATGTTCGTGATCCCTTCCTAGCTTTTGGCTCTTAGCTGTTAGTCTTACGTTTTCTCAACCTCAGTGAATGGTTTCACGGGCGACCTCTTCCAGCGTGGTGATGCCCGCGGCTACTTTGATCAATCCACTCCGGCGCAGCGTAATCATGCCGCGCTCGATGGCTTTCTTTTTCAACTCAACTGCCGAGGCGCCCACGAGAACCAGTTCTTTGATCTCGTCGTCGACCTCCATCACTTCGTAAAGGCCGGCGCGGCCCTTATAGCCGGTGTTGTTGCACACGCCGCAGCCTTTGCCTTTTTGAATCTTTACGGTCTTGGCTTCTTCCGGGGAAAAGCCTTCTTCGATCAAGGTCTGCACCGGGACTTCGACGGTTTCGGTGCAATCTTTGCAAATGCGGCGAACCAAGCGCTGCGCGCAGATCAAGTGAACCGAGGTTGCAACCAGAAATGGCTCGATGCCCATGTTCATCAAGCGAGTGATAGTTTCCGGCGCTCCGTTGGTGTGCAGCGTGGAAAGAACCAGGTGGCCAGTAAGAGCGGCTTTGATGGCGATTTCCGCGGTTTCAAAGTCGCGGATTTCGCCCACCAGAATGATGTTGGGGTCCTGACGCAGAAATGAACGAAGGGCGGCGGCGAAGTTAAGCCCGATCTGCTCCTTCATCTGCACCTGGTTGACGCCTGCCAACTGAAATTCGACCGGATCTTCGGCGGTCATAATGTTGGTGTCAGGCTGATTCAGGCGTGCGATTGAGGAGTAAAGCGTATTGGTTTTGCCTGATCCCGTAGGTCCGGTCACCAGGACCATGCCGTAAGGCTTGAGAATGGCTTTTTCGAACTTGACGAGCGATTCCGGCTCGAAGCCGAGCTTGGTCATATCGAGCCGAAGATTTTCTTTGTCGAGCAGGCGGAGCACGATCTTTTCGCCCCACAGCGTGGGCAGGGTGCTCACGCGGAAGTCAAGCTGCTTCTTGCGGCCGCCGATGTTCATCTTCAGCATGATGCGTCCGTCCTGCGGCAGGCGCTTTTCGCTGATGTCGAGCTTGGCCATGATTTTTAGACGGGAAGTGATGGCGTCTTTCAATTTCATCGGCGGCGACATGATGGACTGGAGCACGCCGTCGATGCGGAAGCGAACGCGAAATTCTTTTTCGTAGGGCTCGATATGAATGTCGCTGGCGCCGCGCTTGACCGCATCGGTGAGCACCAGATTCACCAGCTTGACAACGGGAGCTTCATCGGCAGCTTTTTCGAGCTGCGAGAGCTCCATCTCCTGTTCTTCGGCTTGTACCTCGATGTCGCTATCGCTCATCTCGGTCATCGACTGCATTACGGTTTCGAGATCTTCGTCTTTGGTCGTACCGTAAGCTTTGTCGATTCCCGCGAGAATGGAGCTTTCCGAGGCGACAACCGGCTCGATGTTGAAGCCGGTCATGAACTTAATGTCGTCCATCGCGAAGACGTTGGTCGGATCGACCATGGCGATGGTTAACGACGCGCCCACGCGACTGAGGGGAAGAATTTGGTAGCGCTTGGCGGTTTCGTGTGGAATCAGCTTGACCACTGCGGGGTCAATCTCGAAATACGACAGGTTGATGGCGGGAACGCCATATTGGCGGGAGAGAAAATTGGTGACGTCCTCGTCAGTAAGGAAGCCGAGCTTGACCAGGGCGGAGCCCAGGCGGCAGTTCTGCTCCTTCTGCGCCTTCGTCGCTTGTTCCAACTGCTCTGGGGTAATGATCTTCTCTTTAACGAGAAGATCACCCAGCCGTTGAGACATAGATCGATCTCCTAACCACGTAGTAAAACCATGCCGAAGCTGTCCTCGGCATAAGCACAAACCACCGCTTGCGCAGGGAGAAATCGCAGCGTGTTCGCGGTGACATAAATTGTCACAGCAAGGCGATTACCGCACCAGTTACCGTAGTACTTGGACTGGCTTTGCGGTTCATCAAGTTGTGAAATGGGCCCGCCAAACCCGCGTCAGATGAGCGTTTTTCAAGACTTAGATTCCAGGCCCGGCTGAAGTACATAGACTTCGGTAAGCTCCAGCTTAGCTCGTGACCCACTTGCATGAGCCGGGATGTGGCTCGGGTACACTGAATCAATAAGGATTTCTCATCTTGCTGGCCGAAGAAAAAGAACAACAGATTCGCAGCTATTACGACATTTTGTTTCGTGCCTGGGGACCGCAGCATTGGTGGCCGGCGCAGACGGGCTTTGAGGTAATCGTGGGCGCGTATCTGACCCAGAACACGGCATGGACAAATGTGGAAAAGGCGATGGCGAATCTGCGCTCGGCGGGAGTGCTTAGCGCAAACGGAATTCGCCGCGCACCGCTGGCGAAACTGCAACGGCTCATTCGACCCGCGGGCTACTTTCGACAAAAAGCTAAGCGGCTCAAGCAGTTCGTTCAATTTCTCGATCAGCAGTACGGCGGTTCTTTGGCGCGAATGTTTGCGCGCCCTACGAGCGAGCTGCGGGAGGAGTTGCTTGCACTGAACGGAATAGGTCCGGAAACGGCTGACTCGATTTTGCTTTACGCCGGGAATCATCCTGTGTTCGTTGTGGACGCATACACGCGGCGTATTCTGGCCCGCCACGAAATTCTGCCCGAGCAATCCTCATATGAAGAAATACGCGAGCTGTTTGAGCGCGCCCTGGCGCCTGTGAGTGAGTCTGTAGCTGACTTGCAGAGCGATCGCCGGCAGTTAGAGCAAGGTCT
>JASIKQ010000084.1 GCA_030049565.1 Candidatus Sulfotelmatobacter sp. | reverse complement strand
GCCGGAGTTGTTCAGGTTGAGGAATGGATCGTTATCATACATTCCGTTCAGCGTGAACAGGTTTGAACTGGCGGAAAGCCCGAAACTGGAGAAGTTGCCATAACCCGATCCGGTATTCATCACGGATCCGGCGGCCGTCTGAGCAATAAAGCTCAGATCGTTGCCCGGGTTCGGCACTTCCGAAATCTCGCGCTGATTGAAGGTCTGCGAAATCTCGGCGCTCTCGGTTTGCAGCAGCGGAGCTTCACCGGAAACTTCCACAGTGGTTCCGGCCGCGCCAACTTCCAGCTTCGCATTGACCGTGATGGTCTGCCCCACGTTGACGGTCGTCACCGCAGTCAGGGTTTTGAAACTGGGGGCTGAAATCGTAATCGTGTAGGTTCCCGGCTCCAGTAGGGGGAACTGATAGAAGCCTTGCGCGTTGGTTTTGGCAGCTTGTGTGAAGCCTTTCTCGTTGCTTTTCGCGTTCACCGTGATGTCCGGCAGAACCGCGCCGCTGGGATCGCTCACGGTTCCAGTGATCACGCCCGTGGTTGTGGTTTGCGCCCAAACCACGCCGGGCAGCGCCAGCGCGAGCACCATCATTAGAATGAACAGTTTGCTTGATATCGTAAATCGCATGGGATTGTCTCCGCGTCTTGAAATTCTGCTACGTGGAACTCTTTCGAACTGGGAAATCTGGAAATTCGCGTACCACTGCCGCTATAGACACAACAGTCTGAACACCAGCCAGATGCACAAAGTATGCCAACAACGTTGACAAGCTAACTAACTGTTTTTCAATAGTTTGTAACTTTGTCGGGAGTTGTTTGTTCTCTGAATTGGAAGATTTAAGGTCGAAATTATATGAATTTACATAGAAACCCTCAGGGGGCTCGGTAAACCTGACGCCGGGTTGAGATCTTGACCGACGAAGTTGCGGACAGGCGAGCAAAGAGCCCTCCTGCTACAATCGCCTTCCAGATGAACCCCGCGATTAAAACCGAGTCGCCCTTTTTCGGGCAAAGCAAATCGAGTTTCCCGGCGGTGCGGTCTGTGGAGTCTGTTCCGCTCCTCGACTTGCGGCGGCAGTATGAGCGGGTTGGGGCCGAAGTATTGGCTGCGATTGAGCGGGTATGCGCTTCGCAGCAGTACATTCTTGGGTCCGAGGTTGAGGCGTTCGAGCGTGAGCTTGCGGCTTTTTGCGGCACACGCGAAGCTGTCGGCTGCGCCTCAGGGACCGACGCTGTATGGCTGGCCCTGAAGGCCGCCGGGGTACAGCCGGGGGACCTGGTACTCACCACGCCCTTTAGCTTTTTTGCCTCGGCCAGCGCGATCGTGCGGGCGGGAGCGCGTCCGGTTTTTGCAGACGTTGATCCGCGAACGTTTAACCTTGACCCCGCCAAAGTCCAATCTTTTTTGCGCGAGCGTCGGCGCGACGATCTCCGCGCCCTGCTTCCGGTGCATCTGTACGGGCAGTGCGCCGACATGGATGCGTTGCAGAAGTTGGCCGACGAGTTTCATTTGGTTTTGGTCGAAGATGCGGCGCAGGCAATTGGGGCCCGCTGGGGCGAGCGTAGCGCCGGATCGGTGGGTGTTGCGGCGGCCTTCAGCTTCTATCCGACAAAAAATCTCAGCGCGTACGGCGATGCCGGGGCGGTGACCACTAACGATGCAGAGCGCGCCGCGCATCTGCGGCGACTGCGAAATCATGGCAGTCCGCGGCGTTACGTTCACGAAGAGTTTGGGTGGAATTGCCGGCTGGATGCAATCCAGGCCGCAATTCTGCGCGTGAAGTTGAAGTATGTGAGCGACTGGAACGAAGCTCGCCGGGCACGCGCAGGAATATATGATCGTTTATTCGCTTCGGCCGGGTTGATTTCGAGCGGCGGTCAGCCGGAAAACTCGGCGCCCATCCGGCTTCCGTTTACGCAATCACAAGCTCAGCATGTATTCCATCAGTACGTTATCCGCGCCTATCGCCGCGAAGAGCTGTGCGAATTTCTCATGGCGCGGAAGATCGGCACTGAGGTTTACTATCCGATCCCGCTCCATCTGCAGACGTGTTTCGCATACCTCGGCTACCGCGAAGGCGATTTGCCCGAAGCCGAGTGCGCCGCCAAAGAAGTTCTGGCGCTGCCGATGTTTCCTGAACTAACCGAAGACGAGCAGCGGTGGGTGGTGAAGAGCATCGCCGATTTCTATTGTTAGGTGCGCCCGTGATACTGACGCAGGCGCTGGTCCTAGTGCCGCCGTCGCCTTGCCGCCTTAGGCGCTTCCTTCTGTTCGCCCGGGGCCAGTACGCGCCGCACGATCGGCGTGTTCAGCTTGTACTTGCGGTCGCTGATGTTGCCGTTGTCGTCCTTTACTCGCAGGATGAATACTGGCAACGTGCCTTCCTTGTCGAAGTTTTCGGTCGTCACTGTAATGGGCAGCACGCCATTCAGTCCGTGCTCGCGATACGCGGTTTCATAGCGGTGCTTGCGGACATTCCAGGTGAACACGCGAATTTGGTCGTAGTCATAAGGCAGGCCGTCATGCGGTTCGGTGATGGCGCAGAGGTATTGCGCGACATTTTTGTCCGCGCCTTCTTTCGCCTCGTCGCGCACCTGATCAAGCACGAAGCACGCGACGAAACGCTGCCCTTCGGCGTATTGGGCAACGTCGAGGGGAATGTCGAGATCGACCATGCGGGCAAGCACCCAACCAACGCGATTCTGTGCATCGCGCACCAGTAACCAGTCTTCGAGCACGGGACCGGGCGGTGCCTTGCCCGCCTTGCCGATGCCGGTTTTTGTGGGCTTCAGGGAGGGTGGTACCGCTCCCGGCTGCTTTTCCGCCGTGGCGCGCTTGAGCATAGAAACTTTTGCCCCCGCGGCAAGCTGATAAAGATGTTCGGTTTCGCGGCCGGGAGTAAGGTGGAGGTTGGTTTCGTTGCGGAGCACGGCGAGGGCCTGCACGGGATCGGCTTGATTCTCTTCGGTGAGCTTTTGCAGAGCGTCGTAGGTTGCCTGGCTTACCAGATAGCGCTGCTCGATCCATCCCTCGAGGCCGGTCGCGGTGCGCACGCGGGAGAAACGCTTTTCGTGTTCAAGCACTTCGACACGTTCTCCGTTGTTGACCGTGCCCACGCGGTTATAGACATACGAGACCTGGTCGCGCAGCGTGGCCTGCGGGGCCGAGACATAATTCACTTCGAGCACGCGATGCCGGCCGCGATTACAGGCTAATAGTCCGGAGAAAAGCAACAGGGCCAACGAAAAGCACAAGGCAAAGCGGAAGAATTGCGCTGGAGTTTTCACGGTTAACGAAGCTAAAGCCAAGGAGGTTCGCCGCAGGATCTCGTTTCCACTATAGCGCGTTGTGGGGATAGATTCGGTGCACGAAGAGTTATATTTAAGGTTTCAACGGTCTCAACGGACTGAGTTGTTCCTCAACACCATGTCGCAGGACAGGCGCGGGCAGCCGCGTTTCTTACCGGGGTTGACGCTGGATTGCAACTCTCAACGCAACTTTCATCCGTCGAGCCTCACCCCCGCGAAATTACCCGGACGTGTCAGTTCCACGCTTCTTGCCTTGCGCTCCTCGGACCTCCGCGAAATCAATTCACGGCTGGCATTGGCACAATTTGCGGCAGCCGCACTGTAGGCCTCGGCACATGCGACGCAACGGACTAGCACCCACCAGTCTTGATCGTAGGCACGTTATCGAAAGTATTGCTACCGCTGAAACTTGCCGGAACACGGTTGAGGCCAACGGACGCATCGTTTATTGTGTTAGAGGTAAAGGTCCCAGTGTAGCAATAGAAATCGATCGCGGCATTGCTGGAATTCGTTATCTTGTTGGATTCTATGGTTGCGCCATTCGCAAGCAAGAAGATGCCGTCAAAGCTGTTGTCAAAAAGATTGGATTTGACGACATTCGCGGCACCGACCAGGATCCCGGTCACCGTATTCGTTATCGTGTTACTTTCTACTGAAGTAGTAGAGTTCACATCGACGAATATTCCGACGCCGGCGGTGAGGCTGGCGGTGACGACGTTACCGGTTATACTCCCGGCCGCGTCAGAGTAAATGCCATAAGTGCTAACGGCAGCCACGTTATTTCCCTTAATCGTGGCCGTAAGCGTCGGCGGCGTCTGATTGCTGAGAACGAACACTCCGTTTTGGTCCACATTGTGAATACTGCTGTTTTCAATCGTCACGGACTCGTTTTCGGAACCTCCATTCTCGGCCCATATCCCCGTCGTATACCCTGAATTGCTCAGGTTCCGAACCGTAACCTCGTCGATCGTACCCGGGGTGCCGCTAAAATAGTAAATTCCGATGAGCCATACGTTCGGGCCCGGAGAGTAGCCCGTTCCATCGACTGTGATATTGCTTATGTTGACTGGACCGGCGTTGGTACCAACAAATACCTGCGGCGCGAGGGTTTCATCGAGGAGAAGGTCATTTGTGGTCCCCAAGCCGGTACTCGGCACCGTAATTACCACTTGGTTCGAGTTGCCGTCAGTGATTCCTTTCAGTGTCAGCGGTTTACCAACAATATAGACCTGCTCGGCATACGTGCCCGGGCAAACCTCAACGGTTGAGCCAGCCGGGGCCGCGGCCACAGCCGCGCTGATCGTGGTATACGGGGATGTGCTGTGGCAAGTCCCGTTCCCCACATAGTAAGTACCGGCAAACAGCGCGGGTTGGGCAACGAGAACCAGTCCAATGGTGAGCAAAAACAACACGTTGAAACGCTTCATGGTATTCTCCTCTCGGTTTTCGGTTTTTTTCCTGTGGGCGGCCGAAAAAACCGGGTCTGGCAGGCAATTCTGATTGTGTTGCTCGAACGCCGATCTTGCCTGCTACTAAGAAGATCGGAAATGAGTGGAGAAAGACGACAGGCAGACAGAAAAAATTTCTTGAGGCCGTGAGCCGCCTTGCCCACCAGATCACAAGAACTAGCCATCTACGGAGTGTTTAGCCGGTTTGCCCACCGGCTTACGATATAAGTAGCTCTAGAGTCAATGGCTTGAAGGGCTCTGTCGCTTATCTCTGTAGTATGGCGCACATCAGATCACATAACCCGAATGGTCCACACCGGGTAGACCTGACAACAGAGGTCGCTTCGGTTTACCATAATCAAACACCCAGTTGGGAATCTACCCAGAGATGATGAAAAATCTATTGCTGCATCGCAACTTGTTCTTGTGGTTTGTTTTGGCCGCGATCGTGAGCGCCGCGGCGATTGACGAAGTCAATCCTGTGCTGCGTCCGCCGAAGGGCGCGCAGGTCGCGATCGTCGTCTTCGAGGATTTGCAGTGCCCGCAGTGCCGCCGCGTTTCGCCGATCCTCGAGCAGGCCTCGAAGACTTACAAAATTCCACTGGTGCGGCATGATTTTCCTCTACCCATGCACAACTGGTCGTATAACGCGGCTGTGATGGCGCGCTACTTCGACGAGACTTCGAAAAGTCTGGGCAACGAATTTCGCGATTACATTTTCGCCAACCAACTGGAGATCAATCCGCAGAACCTGCGCAGCTACGCCGAAAAGTTTGCTTCTGAACACAAGTTGGGCCTACCCTTCGTGATTGATCCTCAGGGCAAACTGGCGGCCGAAGTCAATGCCGACCGCGATATCGGCAAGGAAATCAAGCTCGACCACACGCCTTCCGTTTTTATCGTGAGCAGCCGCAATCCGCAGAAGCCTTATGTCGAGATGAAAGAGAGCAATCAGCTCTACGCGCTGATTGACGCCATGATGAAGGAGTAGGGGTTCGGGGTTTTAGCTCTCGGCTCGCAGTCCAGCCTTGATAAAAGAGCAGGGGATCGCAGCACGGCACGCTTTAGCGGTAGAGCATCAACAACCGGGCGAGCAGCAGGGCTGACAATCCCAGAGCCGCGATGCTATTGGCCTGCACCGTACGATAAGTCGCCATCCAGGGAAAGAGCAGAATATCGAAGAGCCACATAAACTTCTCCGGCCAGAAAAGGCCGGCCACGCCGAAGGCAAGAAACAACTGAACCGCAAGGCAGAGATCCAGATTACTCACAACGACCCCAGGGAACGAATAGTTTTCTATTTGTACTCGACACTGAATTCTTAGGGGAGATTACGAAGATACATTATCCACTCCGGCGAGGGCCAGAGAGAACTTAATAGGGCAGACGCCCGGCCATTATCGCGAGCTCCTCTGCTTCTTCTTCGAAGTCTTGGTTTTTGATTTCGCTCTTGCATTCGCCTCAACTCTCAGCTTCCATGCGGTACGCAAAGCTCCCGTGAGCACATCTTCGTTCGCTTCTGCGAGCCGGATGTGAGTCATGCCCATTCTTCCCCACCCGCCGGGGATCGGCAGAAAAATTTTCGGCGCCTCGCGCACAAAATCAGACTGCTGCGCGAGCGTGAGCTTCAGATTTCCGTATCCCTGCTTTTCGGAAGCGAGCGTAGCAAAAATGCGGCCGCCGACCCGGAAGTCGGCTGCGCCCATGTGCGAGCCTTCTTCCGCGCCTTCGAAGCTTAGGGCTATACGGCGAAAATCGGCGGGAGTCATCATACGCTCGAATCTTTCCCAGTCAAATCCAGTCGAATCTATGCCAGTCGGGTACAGCTCAATCGCCAAAACTGATCCCAATTGCTCGCGCTGCGCGCACGACCTCACCCTGGGGGTCAACCGATTTGAGGTGCCCAATGGCGTGAGCGACATCGACCGAGACGATCGAACCGCCGTGCAGCGCGACCATCATGCCAAATCCCCCGGCAGCGACGAGATCGACGGCGGCCACGCCGAAGCGCGTGGCCAGAATGCGGTCGAAGGGCGAGGGCGAGCCGCCGCGCTGAATGTGGCCAAGCACGCTGACCCGCACCTCTTTTTTTGCTCCATGGGCGATGGCGTTGCCGATGAGGTTGCCCATCGAGCCGGCGCGGCGATTTTCTTTCATCTCCGGCGGCATCTTTACCCCTTCGGCGATGACCACGATGGTGAACCGCTTGCCATATTTTTCCCGGTCGGCGATGTAGCGGCAGACGTGCTCGATGGTGAAGGGAATTTCCGGAATGAGAATCACGTGGGCGCCGCCAGCGATGCCGGCTTCGAGGGCGATCCAGCCGCAGTCGCGTCCCATCACTTCGACCACCATCACGCGATGATGCGACGCCGCCGTGGTGTGAATCTTGTCAATAGCGTCAGTGACGGTGTGCAGCGCGGTATCGAATCCAAACGTTACTTCCGTCGCCGAAAGATCGTTGTCGATTGTCTTGGGCACCCCGACGATCTTCATACCCTTCTGAAAAAGCTCGTAGCCGATCTTCTGCGAACCGTCGCCGCCGATGGTAATGATGGCATCGATGCCCAGCTTGGCGGCATTGGCGATCACCTGGCCGGATATATCGCGCGAGATTTCTTTTCCGTTCTCGACGGTTTTGTAGTGGAAGGGATCGCCGCGGTTGGTGGTGCCGAGAATCGTGCCACCGCGCGGCAGAATGCCGCTAACGTCTTTGAGCGTGAGCTCGAACGCCTTCTCCGGCCAGATGAGGCCATCGAAGCCGTCGGGGATGCCCATGACCCTCCATGCATATTTAATGATGGCGGCCTTGGTGGCGGCGCGGATGACGGCGTTGAGGCCGGGAGCATCCCCGCCCCCGGTGCAGATGCCGATGCAGTGAATGTTGGACATAGGATCGGTTGTTGGTCGTTGCTTTTGGTCGTTGCCGCCCTTGGTTGCTTGGCCGACACAAGAAACGGCTCTTTACCATAATAAAGGTTGGGGTTTGGAGGATCGCAACTTACGAGTGGGCAGGGGACGATTCAGTGGGATTAAATCAACCTTTTTGTCGCTTACAGCAGAAGATTGAGTCGCGCGGCCTCGGCGAACGCGCGGAAGTCTTTGTCCCGTGTAAGCAGTGAAACATTCCGGTCGATACAGGTCTGCGCGATCAACGCGTCCCCAAGCCGGGCCTTGCGTTGTTTCGACAACACCTTTGCCCGCAATGCTCCCGCCCTTTGCCAATAACCTGGCTCAATCTCGATCATGGGGATCTCTGCCAGCGTCTTGGCAACATCACCCGAAAGCCCCGGATCACTTAACAATTCTGTGAGCACAACAGGGATCATGAGCACCTGTCTGTCTTCTAACGCCTTGTCAAGCAAGCGGGCATCTTCACCCTGCTCGCCTTCAAAAAAAGCGATCCATGTGCTGGTGTCAGCTGCAATCATTGATTAGCGATCGGCTTTCAGTTCGGCCGGAGTGCGCGTGAAGCGGACTTTGCCGCGGAGTTGTCGCAGTCGCTTGTACGTCTGCGATGCCGCGACGAGTTCCAGGCCTGCACGGACAGTCTGAGTAATGCCGCTGCCGCTGGCTCGCTGCGCCTTTTCGAGCAGCTCTTCTGGAATCTCAACTGTGATTTTGCGGGCCGTATCCATATTATGTTTTCATCTTACCATACTCTATACCAGCATCGAGTATGGTCTCACCAGTTGGGGGCTTCCGCAGCCGTTTCACACGGCAGCACGGTAGCTACAGCGGTGTGTTCCCGTGCTTTTTCGGCGGGTTTTTGCCGCGTTTGCTTTCGAGCATGGCGAGCGCCTGGGTGGCTGCGCTGTTCACGAAGCATCTGAAAGAAATTCGCGAGCGAGTTGCGGGGCGCATGCCGGTTTTTGTTGTTTCCTATCCAAAGTTGGTGAGCGAGCCGATGAGCGTGGCCGAGGCGGTGCGAGAATTCTTGGGGATCAACTTGGATGCTAGGGCCATGGCCGCGCAGGCGGACCCGGGGCTGTATAGGAACCGGAAGTAGCCCTGGCGAAATTGTCGATTGTCACTCCTCCATTTAGTGCGTCCCGCCTTTAGTCTTGTGTCACCACCTGCTTCACTACAGTGGTATATTCCCGTGCTTCTTCGGCGGGTTCTTGTCGCGCTTGGTTTCGAGCATGGCGAGCGCCTGGATCAGCTTCTGCCGCGTCTCGTGCGGCTGGATGATGGCGTCGACGAAGCCGCGGTCGGCGGCGACGTAGGGGCTGGCGAAGCGGTCGCGAAACTCTTCGATCTTTTTTTGACGAACCGCTTCACGTCCTTGCCCACTAATGCTTCGGTTTGGCCCCTCTGCTTCGCGGTCTCCATTCTTGCTGCCGTTGCCTGCGGCTTCCAGTTCGCGTTTGAAGACGATATCGACTGCGCCTTCGGGGCCCATTACCGCAATTTCTGCGGTCGGCCAGGCGTAGTTCACATCCGTGCGGATGTGTTTGGAGGCCATGACGCAATAGGCTCCGCCGTAGGCTTTGCGGGTGATGACCGTGACCTTCGGCA
>JASIKQ010000083.1 GCA_030049565.1 Candidatus Sulfotelmatobacter sp. | reverse complement strand
GATCGGGCGTGCGGTCGACCCAGATGCGGTATTTCTGCTGAAATTTTGTATCGACACCCAGCGCGAATTCGGAAGGATAGCCAATTTTGAAAACCGTGTTGGGTTCGAAAAGAGTACGGGGAAGGAAAAAACGGAAGAAAGCCAGAAACCAGGCGGTGAGAAAGGCCGTGACCGACGCCCAAACTAATCGGCGGCGTCGGCGGTCGACATCCGTGTTGGTGGGACCGGAGGCGGCCACACCTCCGGCGGCGGCTGCCTTTGAAGTTCCCACTGCGGGCGTGCCGACGTATTTTGTGGCGTCCACCGCCTTGGCGCTGTCGGCAGCAGCCGGTGGGGCGGGCTTGGCCGCTTCGGGATTTGGGACCGGCTTCGTGCCTTCTACATCCGGCATCAATCCACCTCCTGTTCCTAAGAGAATCTTTTCTTTCTCTATCTCGCTAGTCGGCGCCTATCAGCAGGGGCGCGGGCAATGGCGTCACCGTCACGTTTTGCGAAGCGAAGCCAGCCGCTTCACCCAAAGCCTCGAAGACCAGTTGCGCCAGGGCCGAGATGAACTTCGGAGAATCGTTCAAACCCGCGCTCATCTCAAATTGTGTGAAACCTAGTTTTCGCGCTTCGGCGCGCGCCTCATGGTCGATCTCGCCCAGCGTTTCCACGTGATCAGAAACGAATGCTATGGGCACAACGCAGACTTCGTGTACCTTCTCAGCCGCCAAGTCGTGCAGGGTGCGGCGCAAGGAGGGTTGCAGCCATTTGCTGGCGCCGACTTTGCTCTGGTAACAGAGGCAGTGATGGTTCGGCCATGCTCCGCGCTGCATCAAGAGTCGAACGGTTTCTTCAATGTGCTGCTGGTAAGGATCGCCCTTGGCGATCACCGATAAGGGAACGCTGTGCGCACTGAAAACGATCTCCACGCGTTGGGGGATCGGAAATCGCGACAAGGCCTCCTCGATTTTCTCAATTGCCGCGTCCAAATACATCGGATGCCGATAGAATGGCCCAACCTTGTGTGCGGGAAGATCGCCATCGAAGTGCCGTTGCCACTCGTTGAGGCTGCTGCCGGTAGTGGTCGAGGAGTATTGCGGATATAGAGGCAGCAGAACGACTTCGTCACACTGAGCCGCCTGCAACTGCGCGATGGCCTCCCGCGTGAACGGATGCCAGTAACGCATGGCGACGAAACAGCGCGCGTTAAAGCCGCGGCTGACCAGCTCGGCTTCTAGGGCCGAGGCTTGGCGCTCGGTGAAACGGCGGATGGGCGAACCTCCGCCAATGGTCCGATAATGATGTTGTACCTTACGCGCGCGTGTTGCCGAGATGAGCTTGGCGAGAGCTTTACGTCCGATGCGGGCAAAAGGGAAATCGATAATGTCGGGATCGCAGAAGAGGTTAAAAAGAAAAGGTTCGATTGCAGCCAGCGTGTCCGGACCGCCAAGCTGAAACAGAATTACAGCCACACGCCGTGATGTGCGCGTCATCCCCCAGAAACCCCAGAACCGGCGAATTTACTCTTATCTGCGGCCGGAGTCAATGGGCGCAGAACAAATTTACGCCGAACTTGTGCGCGATTTGCAATGGATTAACTTCCAGCGCGATTGCCGCGCGCCACTTCCATCTCTTCGATGACCGCATCTGCGAACTGCGAGGTGCCGGCCTTGCCGCCAACATCGCGAGTCAGTTTCTCGGGGCTACGGTAGACCTTTTCCAATGCGTTGCGAATTTGTGTGGAAGCTTCGAACTCGCCGAGATGCCGCAGCATGAGCAGGGCGGAACGCAGGAGGGCAGTGGGATTGGCGAGATTCTTGCCAGCGATATCGGGGGCCGAGCCGTGCACGGCTTCGAATATGGCGCAGTTGTCCCCGAGATTTGCGCTAGGCACGAAGCCAAGCCCGCCGACGAATGCGGCACAGAGGTCGGAGATGATGTCGCCATACAGGTTTTCCATCACCAGCATGTCGTACTGATAGGGATTCATCACTAACTGCATGCAGGTGTTATCGACGATGTGTTCGGAATAGGCGATTTCGGGAAAGTCTTTGGCCACGCCGCGGCAGCAACGCAGAAACAGACCGTCGGAAAGCTTCATAATGTTGGCTTTATGGATGGCGTGAATTTTTTTTCGCTGATTCTTGCGGGCGTATTCGAAGGCGAAGCGCGCGATGCGCGTGGAAGCTTTTTCGGTGATGATCTTAAGGCTCTCGACCACACCGGGGACAACTTCGTGCTCCAGTCCCGAGTACAGGCTTTCTGTGTTCTCGCGCACGATGATGAGATCGACATCGGGATAACGGGTGGGAATGTGGGGTAGATTGCGGATAGGCCGGAAATTGGCATAGAGCTCAAACTTCTGGCGCAGAGCAACATTGATGCTGGAAAAACCGCCTCCAACTGGCGTGGTGACAGGACCTTTCAGCGCGACATGGGTGCGTTCGATGGATTCGATGACTTCCCTGGGTATGTATTCGCCGTGACGTTCGAAAGCATCAGCTCCGACGGCGAATGATTCCCAATCGAATTTGACTCCGGTAGCCTCAACAATGCGCACCGTGGCCTGAGTCACTTCGGGGCCAATGCCGTCGCCGGGAATCAACGTTACTTTATGACTCATGACTGTGGTGCTTTCTCAGCGGCCAGCTGAAAACATCCGCGAATCCGTCGACCGCTTACCGCGCGACTGAGCATATCCGCATCCTGCCACCCCTTACGTAGCGGCGTCCTCCAGCATTTCAAGCATTGTCCGCCAGACGGCAATCCATGTCCT
>JASIKQ010000082.1 GCA_030049565.1 Candidatus Sulfotelmatobacter sp. | reverse complement strand
CTTGCGAATCAACAGACCGCTGGTCACGCCTTGAGAAATTCGTACTCGTTGCGGCACCACGGGCTGCAGCTTGGGCACGTATGCCAGACTTGAGGTTGAGCTGACGATGCCGCCGATCACTCCTCCCAATTGACCGCCGGGAATTCCACCGGGCACGCCCCCCACCACACCACCTCCTGGCATGGGCGGCGGAGCCTCTTCTTCTTTAATCATCTCCACCTTCTGCGGAATTCTTGAGGGCGTGCGCAGTTGCCCGGTGGAAAGCAGGTCGGTCTGAATCTGCTTCATGATCCGCGCAGCTTGAGCCGCGGGCGGCGGTGGTGGCGGGGGCGGCGGCGGAGCAACGAGAAATGTCAGCAATTGCGCTCTCGGTAATTCTTGCGTGAAACACAGCGGCAGTAACAGCAGCACGCACAGCATGAGGCATTGAATTATGAAGGATAAGACCGTCGCCCACGTCTGCCGGCCTCTCTGACCCTGATATTGCAGCAGGCTGTCGGCGAACATCGGACGCAGCGGCCGTGGGGCCATCGTCAAACGTCCTAAAGCTTGCACATCCGCCGCGGGGCGCTGTGTTGCCGGAGCTTTCTTGACTTCCGGTTCCCGAACTTCGATTGTGCCTTTCATGGCTGTTTTTCCCCCTTCTGGCCACAACCGTCGAACCCGGATTTACGGAAGTCCGCCCGCGCGCTGCGGTTGGCAGCCCTCGCCGCGCGGACCCATTCCGGAGTTCTTCAAATTGATTCTCGCGCCGGGCAGACGCAACAGCCATGATGAGCGACATATCTTCTTGTGACGGCGGTCACAAAAGCATGTTTGGTTTTTCCCACCATTCAAAACGGGAATTTAGGCAGGGGAATTAGGTCCGTATCTCCGTGTTTCGGCTTGAATCTTCGTGTTGTGTGCCCGAAGAATGCCTTTAGACCGGCGAGCCACAAATCCGCCGCCGGGGAGCGTGCCAATGACAGGAAATACCAGGGTCTCTCGAGTTCTTTGTTCTGCGATCTTACTTCTGTTCTTCGCCGTAACTGTCGCCGCTGCCCAGGCAGGCGAGCATGCCGGCGCCAAAAGCGGTCAATCTGGGGACGCCAATGCTTCCTCGGAGGCCTCCAAGTACGTGGGCTCCGACACCTGCAAAACCTGCCATGAAGAGATCTACAGCGCGTGGGCGCAGACGCCGCACTGGAAAACCACGCTGATGAACGAAAGTGTCAAAACCGGGAGCAGCACAGTGCATCCCGGCTGCGAAGGTTGCCACGGACCCGGCGCGGAACATGTGGCCGGCGGCGGCGACAAGAGCAAGATTTACGGGTTCAGCGAGCACTCGCGCCAGCAGAACAGCGCCCGCTGTTTAACCTGCCACGGCGAAAGCCACAAGCAGTCGCACTTTGCCGAGTCGGCGCACTCCAGCAGCGAAGTGGGCTGTCTGGACTGCCATTCTCCGCATCACGCCAAGGAAAAAGAGCACCTGCTGGTGCAGGGCCAGCCAGAGTTGTGCTACGGGTGCCACACCGCATCGAAGGCCGATTTTGCCAAGCCGTTTCACCACCGCATCAACGAAGGCTTGGTGCAGTGCAACGACTGCCACAACCCGCATGGCACGGCGGTCCTGCGGCAGGTCGAAAACCAGCCTAGCGGCGATGCCGTCTGCTACAAATGCCACGTCGACAAACAGGGGCCGTTCGTCTACGAGCATGTGCCGGTGAAGACAGAAGGATGCAGCAGTTGCCATACGCCGCACGGTTCGACCAATCCGCAGCTGCTCAAAGTGAGCGTGGTCAACATGCTTTGCCTACAGTGCCACACCTTCCCGACCGCCAGCCCGGCCGGCCCCGTGCACAACCAATCGGCCAAATATCAGGCCTGCACCATGTGTCATAGCCAGATTCATGGATCGAACTTCAGCGATGTCTTTTTCAAGTGAGGAAAATGTCGATGGTGTCGCTAACTAAAGCTGGTCGTCAGTTGCTCCCGACTCATTGCAGGGCGATTTGTCTAACGCCAACCCGCCATGAACCAGATGGAGGTGTCCCCAGCATGCGCTTCCTCGCAGCCTTCGCTGTGGTAATCCTTGCTGGGCTCGCGTTTCCGGCCATGTCGGCCGCGCAATCTTATTGCTCCGGCGCGGGCCCGGCGGTCGAACCGGAGGGCATTGTCAGCGGCGACTACCGGGCACACTCCTCGGCGGAGGTCGGCTACCGCTCCAGCAATCTCACTGGCACGCCCGCCATGTATGACACGTTGGTAAATCTGCAGACCGGACCGCGGGTCCTCGAACAGACTCTTTCCATGCAGTCGCTCGATCACCACGGTTTGCTGTTCGACAGCCTGAATCTCACCAGTTGCGGCTGGGGCGGCGATGCCAACAACTTGATGCGCCTGCGCGCCGACAAAAACAAATGGTATGACTTTCAGGCCAGCTTTCGCCGCGACCAGAATTTCTTCGATTACGACCTGCTGGCCAATCCCTTGAATCCTCCGAGTTCCACGCCCGCGATTCCTGTGGACAACTCCCCGCACCAGTTCGATACTACGCGGCGGATGACTGACGTCGATCTCACGCTGCTGCCGCAGGCGGTGGTGAGCCTGCGGCTTGGCTTCTCGCATAATGACATGACGGGATCGGTAGACACCAGCATTCACGAGGGCACCGACGCGCTTTTGTTCCAGCCTTGGAATACCAGCATGAACTACTACCGCATGGGCGCGGATTGGAAGGCCGCGCCGCGCACCGTCATCAGCTACGACGAATTTCTCAGCTATTACCGCGGGGATACCGACACGCAACTGGCATCCTTTACGCCGGCGCTGCTTTCGAATGGAACTCCAGTGGAGTTGGGCCTCTCCATCGACACGGCGAACAAAGAACCCTGCGCCCCGGGCAAGGGAGCGAGCAGTTTGATCGTGGGCGGGTTCTTAACCAACTCGGACTGCAGCGGCTACTTCAGCTATTTGCGCGACCAGCGCATACGCACATCCACGCCGACCGAGCGGCTTAGTTTTCGCAGCAATTATTTCTCGCGCGTGGATTTGACCGGGTCGTTCGCTTACAGCGATGCCGAGATGAGCACGCCTCTGGACGAGTTATTCAACGGGCTGATTACCCGCACCAGCGCTCGCGCCTTCGTCGGGACCGGGGTCGCCAATGCCAGCCGCATCTCGGATACGGCCGATTTTGGCGCGACCGTTCATTTGACCAATCATCTGCGGGTGATCGAAAAATTCTATTTCTGGGCCTTCCGCATCCCGCAGGATGGCAACTTCAGCGAGACGGACAGCGATTGCATTAACAAGAAAGATTGCACGCTGCTGACCTCGCTTAGCGCCACCGCGCCCACCGTCACGCCCACGCTCGCGATCTCTTCTTTCGATCAGACCTGGAAGCGCAACCAGACGGAACTCGCGTGGGATATTTCGAAGAAAGTTGGCGCGCGCGTCGGCTATCGCTATGGCGACCAGGTATTCAACGACTTTGTGACTTTCGCTCCGGGCGGTGAGAACAGCATCACGGTGCATGAGCAGACTGTGCTTGCCGGCGTCTGGGCGCGGCCCATGCACAACCTGCGTTTCAATCTCGATGCCGAGCACACGAATTACGACAACGTGATCGTGCCCATCGCCCCACGCAAGGAATCCCGCTATCGCTTCCAGACAAATTACAACCCCCGATCCTGGGCTATGCTGGGCGGGTCTATCAATTTTCTCGAGGATGCCAACGCTTTCTCACTCACCAACTACGTTGGCCACACGCGCAACTACGGGTTAACTGCTTCTCTCAACCCGCGCTCCACTTTCGGGCTTGATTTGGCCTACAACTATAACGATGTAATCCAGAACGCTTTTGTGTGCTTTGCCGATACGCCGCCGACCGGCACCACGTTACCTTTTGTAAGCTCGGCCACGGCCTGCCCGGGACCGGCTCCGCTTCCCCCGTCGAATCCTTTGCTGAACTACTCGGACTACACCAACCACACGCAGTTCGGCATGGCTACAGTCCGCTTCCGCTTTGATAAGCGCACCACGGTCAATGCCGGAGGCAGCGTTACCAACGTCAATGGCAGTTTCCCGCAATTCAACGTTCTTCAGCCCCTGGGCCCCGCGCAGTATAGGTACTACCAGCCCATGGCCATGCTCAGCGTGGACCTGGGCCATAAGATGGCCTGGAACA
>JASIKQ010000081.1 GCA_030049565.1 Candidatus Sulfotelmatobacter sp. | reverse complement strand
AAGCTGTCTTGCTGTCCGCAATAATTTGCACACGCGCCGACTGAATTGGGATTTTCCTCGCAGGTGCTCTTCTAATTTGCTTACTTTTCGGCTTTCTCGGGTTAATATGTAGCAAGAATTTCGACTCGGGTCTGTTCATGTCGGCTGCCGCCAAGGTTCCTCGACCTCCCACACTGAACCGGCGCCGCCGCGTCCGTCAAAAAGTGCACGCGCCGGCTTACGCCAGTTTCCTCAGCGCCGGCAAAGGGGAGATGATCGAGCTCTACGAGGTGCTCGATATCAGCGAAGTTGGCGTGGCCATCCAGTGTCCGTCGCAATTGGAAATCAACCAGAAGGTCGATCTGTGTTTGGACCTTGCCGAAGCCGCGGGACAGATTTGCACCCCGGCACAGGTAATTTGGTCAAATCCTGCCGGCCGTTCCGGTTTAGCGCTTTCGGCCATGCCAAGTCCGGTTTTGCACCGGCTGCGTGAATGGCTGTTTCTGAATGCCATGGCCGCGGCAGCGAATGCTGCGGCGCCCGAGGCCGTGCCGTCCAAGGTAGCAGTGCCGGTACCCGGAGACGTGGAGTTGCGGCCGAACCATACCGACACCCTCAATGCGCTTTCCGCGGTGCAGCGGGAAGTCGAATCACTGGGCTCCGATCTGGGAGCGGTCCTTGCCGTGATCGCCTCGCGTTCGCAAGCTCTGCTGCGGGCTTCGGGTGCGGCGATTGCCCTTACCGGAAAAGAACCTCAGACCATGATCTGCCGCGCCAGCGCCGGCGACTGCGCGCCGCCCGTGGGCGCAGCCCTCCAAATCGGCTCAGGTTTTTCCGGGGAATGCGTGCGTACAGCGACCACATCGCGCTGCGACGATGCCGAGGCTGACGATCGCGTCGACGGCGAAAACTGTCGTCAGCTTGGCATTCGCTCCATGCTGGCGACGCCGGTGAAGCTGGGCGAAAATGTGATCGGACTGCTAGAAGTGTTTTCCGCTGAAGCCGCCGCTTTCGATGAGAAGAGCGAGGTACTGCTTCAGCGCTTTGTGGAGATGATTCTCTCCGCAATGGATCGGGTGGCAAAGAAGGTTTCTGCAACCCCAGCCGGGCCGATACCTTTTACGGCCCCGCCAGGAAGCGTGCTGTTTGCGCAGTTGCCGCAAGAACCGGCGAACGATGCGGCAAAAAAATCGGACAGTAAAGACAAAGATCAAACAGCAGAGGATCAGGATAAAGTGGGCGGCATTCGCCTGCCGCGCGCTCATCTTTATCTGCTGATCTGCGCCGCCGCCACGATTTTCCTGGCGCTGGGTTTCATCAGCGCTCCGTGGATTCAGTCATGGATTGAGCAAAAATTGCATTCTCGCGCAAGCAGCAGTGAAGCGACGGTTCTTGCTTCTTCCGGGCCGTCCGCCGAGTCTGCGCAAGCGGCATCGGCGGTTGCAGCCGTTGATCTCGCCACCTTCGACCAGCTTCGCGATATGGCGCAGCGCGGCGATGCCGCCGCCGAAGACAGGCTCGGGCGCCTCTACGCCGAGGGCGACGAGAAGCAGGGAATTGCTGCCAACGACAAAGAGGCCGCCCGCTGGTTCACCAGCGCCGCCGAACACGGCAGCGTCTCGGCGCAATACAAGCTGGGACTGCTCTACTGGGGCGGCCATCATGGCTTGCCAAAAGATCCGAACCGGGCCTATTTCTGGGCTGTCCTTGCCCGCGCCGGCGGCCAGGAAGGCGGCAGGGATCTGGCGACTTTTCTCGCCAACGGCATGACTCGTGCTCAAGCGGCTGCGATCGAACAGCAGGCCGACAACTGGTATCGCCAGCACGAGCCGCAAGCCAAACCCAGTGCCGCGCACTAATGCCACAGTCATGCTGAGCGCATTCGAGCGAAGGCCCTGACTGCGGAGGCGATGCATCCCTACCGTCCCCACCCTACAAGTGTGCACTGCCAAGGTCGTTCCGCTGCTCAGCATGACATATCCGCGGATTCGGCGATGTCCTTACCCCTCTCGTGCGCATGACGGCAGAAGCCACATTCTGTTTCTGCCCTTGATACAGGAGCTGGGAGTAGCTGCGACCATTGCGTTCAGGCGATAGAATAGATACAGATGTCTACTCTTCGCACCATTCTCGACGAGCGCGTTCGCGAGGCCGACTCGCGCCTTGTTGAAAAGCTCGAAAACAACCGCCTCCGTTGTTTTTCCTGCGGACATTGCTGTCCTATTCCTGAAGGGCAACCCGGGGTATGCAAAGTCCGCTTTAACCATGGCGGCAAGCTCTACGTGCCCTGGGGGTACACTGCCGGCACGCAATGCGATCCGGTCGAGAAGAAACCGTTTTTTCATGCGTATCCGGGCGCGCTTGCCTATAGCTTCGGCATGTTGGGCTGCGATCTGCACTGTTCGTATTGTCAGAATTGGGTGACATCGCAGGCGCTGCGCGATCCCAGCGCAGTTTCGCCTCCGCTCGAAGCCTCCCCCGAATCTCTGGTCCGCGATGCACTCGATCAAGGCGCCAAAATTGTTGTCAGCACGTACAACGAGCCTCTTATCACCAGCGAATGGGCTGTGACGGTGTTCAAAGAGGCCAAAGCCGCGGGACTCATCACCGGTTTCGTCTCCAACGGCAATGCCACCCCGCAAGTGCTCGAATTCCTGCGTCCGTGGCTCGATCTCTACAAAGTCGATCTCAAAAGCTTCGACGACCGCCACTACCACGAACTCGGCGGACGCATCGGCCCAATTCTGGACAGCATTCGACGCATCCACGCTATAGGACTGTGGCTCGAAATTGTTACGCTCCTCATTCCCGGCTTTAACGATTCGGAAGATGAGCTGCGGCGGCTCACGGAATTTCTAGCTGGGATTTCGCCCGATATTCCCTGGCACATCACCGCCTTTCATGGCGATTACAAAATGACCGACCCGCGAGACACGACTGCCAAGGATCTGTTGCGCGCCGTCGAAATTGGCCGTCAGTCCGGGCTTCGCTACGTCTACGCCGGTAATCTTCCCGGCATGGTAGGCGAATGGGAGGACACGCGTTGCCCGCATTGCAATGAAACTTCGATCGAACGTTATGGCTATCTGATCAAAGATTATCGACTTACGGCAGACGGCCGCTGCCCGTCATGTTCCACTGCGATCCCCGGTCGCTGGCCGGCTCGTTTCGAGGGACAAATCGCTTCGCATCCTTTCCTGCCGCGCAGCAGATCGGTTGTGTTTACAATCCGGTAGAATAGTCGTCCGGAGCGACGCTTTGAGAGTCGATAGTCTCGCGCTTAGCCGGCCCCTTCGGTCGATTCGCGCCCACTTCGCGCGAAGCTTGTACATCTTGGTTCTGGGTCTTTCGGGTGTGCTGTTTTTGCTGCTGCTGTTCTTCTCTCCGCGTGATTTTCTGACGCACCGCCTTGCCGCCGATCTGATTGCGGGTTCGTCCGCGTTCCGCGCGCGGCAGGATTTTCAATTGCGGATCGGCGTCCTTTCGAACCAGGACTATATCTCACCCTCGTACCTCGCCTTGCAGCATCGCGGTTGGATTTCTGCAACGAATGCAGCCTGTCCCCCTGGTCTTGGGCTGCCCTGCTGGGATGTCGCGCTTACGCCTTCCGGCGTGGAGACGATACAAAGTCTGATTGCGCCCGGAGATAGCGAGAAGAAATATTTCAACATTTCTGCGGCTCGGCGAGAGCTGATTGCGATTACTGGAGTTAGCAAGCAAGGCAACGTTGCCGACGTTGAATTCACCTGGAAGTGGGTTCCTTTGAACGAAGTGGGAGCGGCCATGTATCCCGACAGTGTTAGCTACCACTCCAGTGTCGGCTTTCGAAATTATGACGATGGATGGCGTGTACTCGAGACTCCGGCGCATCCCGGCCAGTCTTTGAACGAAGCATTGGAAAATGCCGAGCCTTCGCCGTGAACGTCGCTTCGGTTGTAACTCGACTTACGCAATGAAGCACTGTCTCCCCTGTGATTCCAGCTCTTGATCTTCCCGCCGCGCCTCATTTTTCACTCGCGCTTTTGAGCGCTCATACCAAACTCTGTGGTCTAGGGGAATTGCAGCGCTTGCCCTATTCGAAGGCCTCGTTGTATAACCCTACTTCCTGCTGACATTGATGCGGGCGATTCTCATGAAAACCTCAAAATGCCTTTGCCGGTTGACCTTGGTTCTCGCTCCTGCCTTGCTTGCCTTCGGGCAGGTTAAGCCCAAGCTTACCCTCGACGAATTTTTCAATTCCGTGAGCTTCACGCAAGTAGCGATTTCTCCCGACGGCAATTCGATCGTAATCGCCACCGAGCGCGCGGACTGGGACCAGAAAATCTTCCGTCACGATCTCTGGCTCTATCGGGAAGATGGCAAAGACAGCTCGCTGATACAGTTGACGCAATCCGGCCATGATACCGAACCCAAGTGGTCGCCGGACGGCCGCTGGATCGCATTTCTATCAGAACGCCAGCCTCCCTCGGCGAAAGATTCAGATGACGATAAAGCACGCAAGGGGGACGGCTCTGAGCCTCGCGACAAAGACGACAAGGGCGAAGTCGCGCAGATTTATATCATCTCGCCCGCCGGCGGCGAGGCGATTCAAATCACAAAAGGCGAAGAAGAAGTGCACACATATTGCTGGTCGGCCGATTCACGCACGCTCTATTTCGCCACCCGCAATCCCTGGACCAAGCAGCAAAAAGACGACTACCGCGAGCAATGGAAAGACGTGGTGCAATACCGTACGGCCGAACGTGGAGACACTATCTTTGCTATCGACCTCGGCGATGCGCTTGCCCGCAACTTCGCCGCAGCCACGAAAGAGATGACTAAGAAGAAAGCTGAAGAGGAAAAGGAATCAGATGTCACACCCGGCGCACGCGCGATTGCCACTACTCCGCTGCGCGTGGACGAGATGGTCACTTCGCCCGACGGCAGCAAACTCGCCTTCCTTACCAATGCCATCAACGAGCGCGCAGAAAAATATGAAGACGTTGAACTGTATGTGGTGACGTCGCAGGCCGCCAGCCCAGCCGAGAACAAACCTCGCCGGGTAACAAATAATCAGGCGATTGAGACGCATCCGCGGTGGGCAAACGACAATCGCCATATTTTCTTCATAGTCGAAGGTGGCGATGTTTCAGGTCCTTATCGCGATCTTCAAAACCATCTTTATTGGGTTGATTCTGAAAGCGGTTCGGTCGAGCAGTGGGGCAAAGACTTCATCGGACCAGTCGAACACTACGCCGTTGCCGGGGATCGCGTTCTGTCTTCGGCGCGCATGGGAACGGAAGTGGCCATGTATACAACCACGCAGCCCGGCCAACCACTCCATAAACTCCAGGGCTGGCCCGGCGCCTACGAGAACATCAACGCGGCCACACACTCGCCTCGAATTGCCTTCATTTATTCATCGCTGCAGAAGCCTACCGAGGTGTACTTGGCTGAGAGCCCCGACAAGCTCGATCAAGCACATCCCATCACTTCCTTCAACAAGCAACTAGCCGCCTGCGACCTTCCGCAGGGCAGACCTTACAGGTGGAAGGCCGACGACGGCACCACGGTCGAAGGCATGCTGATTTATCCTCCGGGCATCGACCCCAACAACTCCGATAAGACCAAGCCTCTGCCGATGTTCACTTTCATTCACGGAGGTCCCGCCGACGCCGACGGCAACCACTTCGAGGCCGACTGGTATCAGTGGTCGGCGCTCGCCGCCACGAACGGGTGGCTGGTGTTCGAGCCCAACTACCGCGGTTCCTCTGGATACGGCGACAAGTTCCTGGAGCAGATCGTGCCGCAAATCGTCTCGCGTCCCGGCAAAGACATTCTCGAAGGTGTCGACGCGCTGGTGAAAGATGGAATTGCCGATCCCGACCGTCTCACCATCGGCGGCTACAGCTACGGCGGATACATGACGAACTGGCTGATCACGCAAAGCACGCGCTGGAAGGCAGCGGTAACGGGAGCGGGCGCTGTTGAGCACGTCGGCAACTGGGGCAACGACGACACCACCTACGACGACGCATATTTTCTAGGCGGACGTCCATGGGAAGCGGCCCAGCGCTATCACGATGAAGCCGCGATTTTCGAAATCGACCGGGTGAAGACGCCCACGCACATGGTCGCGGGAGCTGACGATATCCGCGTGGCCGTGCTGGAAGACTATTTGCTCGAGCACGCTCTCTATTCGCTGGGCGTGCCGAATGCACTTTTAATTTTCCCGGGCGAGGGCCACAGCCTTAGTAAGAATCCCTGGCACGGGAAGATCAAAGTGCGGGAAGAGTTGAAGTGGCTGCAGAAGTATGGAGGGGCTCCGGCAGGGGAGTGAGATCGGGTAGGTTCGCCCACATCACTCCGCGTTATGCGCCGTCAATAAGGTAGTAGCGAACTTTGTCCATAATTGACACATAGCCAGTGTCCACGTATACTGTGTTATGAACGTCACCCTCTCAATCGACGAGCAATTAGTCGATCGCGCGCGCAAAAAGGCTGAAGCCCTTGGGAAGAGCCTCAACCAGCTCATCCGCGACTATCTCCAAACCATAGCTGGCGGAGACGACCCCGAACGCAGCATCGAGGAGTTCAAGCACCTTTCGGGCACGGGCGACTCCCGCGGCTGGCGTTTCAACCGCGACGAGATCCACGGGCGCTAAAAAACAATGCCCACCCGCAGCTTCTTCGACACCAACGTGCTGGTGTACACCGACGATAAGGCAAATCGTACTAAACAACGCCACGCCATCGATCTTGTGACTGAGCATCGCCGGAATAGGACAGGGGTGGTTTCCTTGCAAGTCTTGCCGGAGTATTTCGTGACGATCACCCGGAAGCTGCACATTGAGGCGGCTATCGCTCGCAGAAAAGTAGAATTGCTGGCCGAATTCGACGTCGCTGCACCCGAGGTATCGGACATCCTCGCCGCCATCGACCTGCACCGCCTGCACGGGTTATTGTTCTGGGATGCGCTGGTGATCCGCTCGGCCAAACAATCCGGTTGCAGCGTACTTTTCTCCGAAAATATGCAGGCTGGCCGCGACGTTGAAGGGTTGTCGATCGTTAACCCGTTCGTGAAGATCTAACGCCGCTCCTCATCGTCCAGCCGCTAGAAAAAATCAATGGCCTTGACGTCAATAATCTGCCCGGAAATCGTGATGGTTCCCGTCTCAATGTAATCGGTGATCAGCAGGCTGTCGATCTGGGTGTTATAAACCCGCAGGTTGCCGCCTTCGGCCACATACTCGACATACTGCGTGGTCAGGCTCTGGAAGCCGGTGACATCGCCGTTGTCGGGCGGAATGACGACGGCTCCGTTGGTGGTGTTAAAGATGGAGAGGCAGCCGCGCACTTCGCCGATGGGATTATTGACGTCGCCGATGTTAGTGCAGTTGTAGGAACCGATGAAGAGCTGGCCATTCACGCTCATGTCAATGCGGTCATGGTAGCCATCGGTGATGACGGCGCTGCCGGTGAGGGTCATGGTGCCGAGATTGATGGTGTCGAGGCGTCCGCAAGTTTTGGCCGCGGTGGCTTGGCCGGCACAGGAGTTATTGGGATGAGAATTGCTGACAGAGGCCGTTGGAGTACCCGCGACATACAACGTGGAGCCGCTGAGCCATCCGATGGTCGCGCCATCGACGGGAATGGGACTGCCCACCAGCGTGGGAGGAGTTGTCGTCATGTTCAAGGCTTGCACGCTCGCGCTGGGGCTCGCGCTGCCACACTCTGGTCCACAATTGAGAACGTAGGAGGTGCTGCCATCGGAAGTAAAAACTGCATACATAGGGCGGTCGAATCCGGATACCGTGGCGGTGACCGGATTGCCAGTGTTGACATTGAGCTGGGAGAAAACGGTCACGCTGTCGCTGTCATTGCTGAAGACCAGCAGCTGATTTCCAGTAGGGCTCGCCACAACGTATTGCGCGCTGGGCACGCTGATGGTTGCGATGATGCCGGGCGAAGCCAGATTCATGGCAACCACTGCGCCGGGCGGAGCTCCCGTATTGAATGGCGCCGAGGGCACGGCCGCGTACGCATTGTCAGGCGTGGGTGCGACCATGCTGATGGTCGGCCCCGGCAGCGGAATGCTTCCTGCCGAACTCTCTTTGCTGGTGTTGATGACTCCCACGGAATTGGTGGCGGAATCGAAGGCCAACAGAACCGCTCGATTGGGCGAGAGGACCATCAGCCCAGGGGAACTGCCGGCGCTGATCTCGGCGGCATGGGCCACGGTGTCGTTGTCGCCGTTAATGATGATGAGTCCGGGAGTCGCCGTGGGACTGAATACGCTCTGCGAAGCCACCACGCGGCGGGCAACCAATCCGCTGGCGGCGGGAGCTTTGGGTTTGCCGCCGCCGCCGCAGGCAACGATAAAACCAGCGGCGACGAACA
>JASIKQ010000080.1 GCA_030049565.1 Candidatus Sulfotelmatobacter sp. | reverse complement strand
CTCATTATCAAAAAGACGATCGTCCAGTCTTCATTACTTTCCGAACTCTAGGGCGGCTTGTGCTTTCCCCGCAAGCGCGAGCCCTGGTCCTGCGGCATTGCGTGTACGACTCCGGCAGAAGAATTCGCTTACACGGGGCGGTCGTCATGCCAAATGATGTCCATCTACTGCTCACCGCCTTGCGCGACAAAAGCGGGTGGACCTTTGCACTACCCGAGATCACGAAAGCCATCAAAGGGACATCAGCGCGCGGCATGAACAAACTGATTGGTAGATCTGGTCCGGTGTGGCAGGATGAGTCTTTCGATCATGTGCTGCGAGGGGATGAGAGCTTGAGAGAAACAGTGGAGTACATCCGGCAGAATCCGGTACGGAAGGGATTAGTTGCGAGCCCTGAAGCTTACGAGTGGCTTTGGGAAGGCCTGATTTAGAGATTTGCAGCTTTGCTTATGGCTAGATTTCGCAGGCAGGAGTGCCCGCGCCACACAATTAACACCACACAAGCTACTTCACCGTAATCGTCAGTAACTGCGCTCCGGACACGACATAATCCAGCGGTGCGGTTGCGGTCTCGTCCACGTTCGACTCGCCACTGACCACCATTTCCTGGTTGCCTCTCATACCGTCCATTACGTTCATGATGGAAATCGGCAGCGTGGGCATGACCTTGTCTGCGACACGGGCCTCGGGATCGGCTTCGAGCAGGGAAACGTAAACGCGATTGTTGGAGTGCTCTTTATTGAGCACGGCAATCGTGGAAGCTAGATCGAGCTTGCGGCCGAACGCAGGATTGCCGTGGCTGATGTGGTCGAGCGTGTCGCCGTCGCTTACCAGAATACGCAGCGTCCCTTTGCTGGCCGAAGTTGGAATCTTCACCGGAATGTGCTGCACGATGCGCTCTCCGCGGTAGGGAGCGAGCGCGGTTTCAACCGTAATCTCGTCGCCGGGACGAGCTTCCGTCACGTCCGTTCGCGCGCTCTCGAGCCGCGCCCAGCGGCGTTCGCGAACCAGGTCGAAATCCAGATTCACGCCCTGAATCGCCGGAGCGTTGTAGGGGTTGTCATAAATTCGGCCGAAGCGCTCGCCCAGAGAAAGAGCCGCCTGCATGGCTGCCGGCTGACCGCTCTCGCCGGGAGCAAACATGTTCTTCATGGTGACTTCAGGAAATCCCTTGACGCCAATGCTGCCCGCCAGACGATAGGTGATCTCTTCGCCAAATTCGTTCACCCCGTGCAAGGCATTGAACACCGTCACCATCAGCGCCACCGGCGTAAGCTTGGGGTTGTTAAGAACTTCGTAGTGAAACTGCTTGGTTCCAGTAGAACCGTGAATGTTCAGCGTGACTGGGATCATCTCCGGCTGGCGATCAAAAACACCCAGAATGCCGGTGTGGCGATCCTGGACGAAAGTTCCCGCCGGCTCGGTGGTGTTTACGATTTTGAAAGCGTTTAGCGGCGAAGGCAAGGTCGCCAAAACCTCAGCCTTGTTCATGGGCAGGTCGACCGAGCCGAACTGCAACAATGGATGTCCGCAAGCGAGAAGCCGCTGAGGATCGATGTAGGTGACGGTGCAAGTGGCTTCGATATCCATGTCGCCGCGCACCAGAATCGCGCTGATGGCAGAACCTGGTTCGATTGGCTCTGGCTGCTTATCATTGCTCACCGATCCCGCGCCCATTACCGGCACAATCCCAGCGGAGGCAAACTCTTTCGAGAAAAGATTGATCGCCTGCTCGGAGAATCCGTTGAACACCAGTGGCGTTTCGATCGGCTTCAAGTAATTGGAGTAGGTCCTTCCATCCGACTCCTGAAGCGACGAACCCTCGCCCGGCGCGGCGGTTTTGCCGGCAACCTCGCTCACTCCGGGCTTGATGGCCGAACTCTCTTCCGCGGGTGACCGGTCGAGGGCATCGATTTCCAGCATGTCAGCGATGGGAGTAACGCCGGCGATCGGCTCTTTCGAAAATTCTCCAATGCGAAATGCGAGCGCGCCCGCCAGCTTGCCATCGATATACACGGGACTGCCGCTCATGCCCGCGACCACGCCAGTGTATTCGACTTTCTGCCCGTGCAAGCGCACAAGAATTACATCGCCCTTCGGTCCGTTGACGTTGTGCAGTACGCCGAGAACCTCGACCTCCATCGCCTCTGGCTTCACGCCTTCAAAAACCGTGTAGGCGGCCCCGCGCATACCGGCATGAATCTGGCTAACCGTGATGGTTCGAGGTGCCTGCGGCGCAGAGGCGGAGGAATTTTGTGAGATTGAACAGGGTATAGAAAGGCAAGCGACGAAAAGCGCGCAAACAAATTTATTCATGGACTACGCCCGGGAGGACTCTAGTAAGCCTCACCTCACTGGATTAGACTCCGCTACATGGAAGTTGTTGCCAGGAGGGGAATTACTGGGAGCCGGGCAAACATCCCCATCGCGAATCCCTGCGTCTATACTAGCATAGAGGATATTGCTGCACTAGCGTCTTAATCTCAGTCTCTTCAGAGGTTTGCCATGTTCGCCGAAATGCTCCCCCGATTAATGGCCGCAGGGCTGCGCCAGCGCCGTCGCGGCTGCACACTGCCGTTGCTTGCGCTCCTGTTGGCCCTCATTGCCGCCACTATCCCACTCCGCGCGCAAGACCAGTCCCAGGCGCCAGCGCAGGACACTAGCAAACCAAAGCAGGATGTTCCCGCCGACGCCGGTGGGCCTGACGGCAGTATCGGTCCGTATGCCATTCCCAAGAAGAATCCCGAGGAAGCCCCGCCCCCGGCTCCCAAGCTGGAAACGCCGAAAAAAGTCGAGGGCATGCCAGATTATTCGATCAAAGTGAATGTGCCTTTGGTCAATGTCGATGTCATGGTCACCGCAAAGAATAATGGCCAGTTCATCCCGGGGCTGAAGAAGGAAAATTTCCGTATTTTCGAAGATGGGACAGCACAGCAGATCAGCGATTTCAACATAACCAAGGCACCCATCACGGCGGTGCTGCTAATTGAATACGCTTCCACAAATTATGCGTTCATGATTCAGGCCCTTCAGGCTTCCTATGCTTTCGCCAACTCGCTGCAAAAAAATGACTGGGTTGCGGTTGCCTACTACGACATGCAACCGCACATCCTCGTCGACTTTACTCAGGACAAACGGGCCGTCTACGACGCGCTGAATCAGTTGCGCATTCCCGGTTTTGCCGAAACCAACGAATTTGACGCGCTTTACGACACCCTCGATCGCCTGGATCGCGTCGAGGGCAAGAAATACGTCATTCTGGTTACCAGCGGAGTCGACACCTTCAGCAAACTCAACCTGGATCAGATCACGAAGAAGATCAAAGACACCAAGGATGTCACGATTTTTCCCGTCAGCATCGGCTGGTACATTCGCGAAATGTGCGAGGTACAACATTGCACCGGCTATTCCCACGGAATGGCAAGTCCGAACATGAGGACCATCGACTACCTGCAAGCCGATAATGAATTAAGGAATTTTGCCTCGATGACCGGAGGCCGCGCCTACTTCCCGCGCTTCCAGGCGGAGTTCAGCGAGATTTTCCAGGATGTCGGCAGCGACATTCGCAATCAATATTCGCTCACCTACCATCCCACGAATACCAAGCTTGACGGCACCTACCGAAAGCTCAAGGTGCAGGTGGTCGCTCCCGACGGCGGACCGCTAAAGGTGAAAGACCAGAAGGGCAAGGATGTGAAGATCGAAGTGGTTGCTCGCGAGGGATACACGGCAAAGCACACGGTGGATTAGGAGGCCTGAGCGGCTGCGCCCGCAGTGGCCTTCTCCCTACTTCATTCTCGCAGCCCGTAGCTTCGCCAGCCTCTCCGCCGCCGTGTCTAGTGTCTCCAGTTTCTTGCAGAATGCGAACCTTACCTGCTGGGATCCATCGCGGGGATCGCCGTAGAAGCTCGATCCCGGCACGGCGGCTACGCCGATCGCCTTGACGAGAAAACTTGTGAACGATACATCATCCGGAAACCCAAATGCCGAAATGTCGGCCATAACGTAGTACGCGCCTCGGGGACTAAAACACTTGAACCCTGCAGACGCGAGCGCCGGAATGAGATGATTCCGGCGCACGCGATAACCCTCGGCCAGCTTGGCGTAATAGTCCTGAGGCGAACTCAACGCCGCCGCGCCCGCTTCCTGAAGCGGAGCCGGCGCTCCCACGGTAAGAAAATCATGCACCTTGCGGATCGCATTCGTGATCCTCTCCGGAGCGACAGCCCATCCTACGCGCCATCCCGTAACGCTGTAAGTTTTCGACATGCCATTGATCGTCACCGTGCGATCGCGCATGCCCGTGAGCGACGCCATCGAAATATGCTTGGTCCCGTCATACAAAATGTGTTCGTAAATCTCGTCGGTAATGGCGAGGACATCGAACTCCACGCATAAATCGCGAATTAGCTCAAGTTCGGCGCGCGTGAAGACTTTCCCTGTGGGATTATTCGGCGTATTCAGGATGATCGCCTTGGTGTGATTGTCAAACGCCGCTCGCAGCTCTTTCTCGTCGAAGCTCCACTCGCCGTTGCCATCCGCCGGCGGACGTAATTTCACAAATCGCGGCCTCGCCCCGCTGAGCACGGAATCCGGCCCGTAGTTTTCATAAAACGGTTCGAAGATCACGACTTCGTCGCCCGCATTGCATACCGCGAGTAACGTCGAGATCATGGCCTCGGTCGATCCGCAGCAGACGGTGATTTCTTTTTCCGGATCGACCGCGATTCCCTGCCCAACGCCCATCTGCTGCGCGATCGCGTTCCGCAGATTCTTCGCGCCCCAGGTGATCGCGTATTGATTGACGTCGTTGTCGATGGCCGCCCGCGCTGCCAGTTTGATCTCCTCCGGCGCCGAAAAATCTGGGAATCCTTGCGCCAGATTCACCGCCTCATACATTATCGCCTGCCGGGTCATCTCGCGGATCACTGACTCCGTGAAGCGCGAAACCTTGTCGCTGAGAAAGTGCTTGGGTGGATTTGATATGGAGGGAGTCACGTCTACCATGGCTGGCAGAGTAGCACAGGAAGAAAATCTTGATTGCTGATTTCTGATTAGATACGCCGCTTCTTCCTTTTAATCAACAATCGGCAATCAGTAATCAACAATGCTCTTACGCCCTTTGAATTCCACCTAGACCTTGCAGAGCCATCACGATCTTCTCGGACGCGGCCGCAATCTGATCGTCGCGTAGCGTGCCCTCTTCCGATTGCAGCTTCACTCTCAAGAGAATCGAATACCTGCCCGCACCGATGGATCCCCCGCGAAAGATTTCCACGGGCACAAAAGACCGCAATACGTTCAACCTCAGGCCGCCGACCGCATTTCGCATCGCTTCGAACTCGACCTTGTCGGCAAACACAAACGAGAAATCGCGCTCCACTGCGGGATATTTTGGCAGCGCCGCAATCTTCACCTTGCGCGCCCCGAACCCGTGCAGCAAATCGAGATCGAACTCAGCTAGAAAAACATCCTGCCGTAGTTTCCGCTCAGCTTTTACGCTCTCGGCGATCTGCCCAAATTGCGCCACCACGCTTCCATTTGCGAGCACCCGCGCTGATCGGCCGGGATGAAAATAGTCGGCAGTCGCACGATCAAAATTCAGTGGCCCGCATTCGAACGTAGCCAGCAAACTCTCGATGTCGCCCTTGAAGGCGCGGAAAACTTCGGCCGCCATCGCTGATTCACCCTTGCTGACATCCAGCGCACCACCCACGGGCAAGGAACGCTTCAAAGACGACGCCGTCGCGCCCAGACAGGCGCGATCCGGTTCCACCCTTTCTCCGTTGCGCATTTCATAGACGCAGCCCATTTCGAACAGCCGCACATCTTCGACGTCTCGGTTCAGGTTCCAGGCCAGCATATCCAACATGCCCGGAACCATCGAAGTTCGCATCACGCGAGCTTCTTCACTCAGCGGATTTTCCAACTCCAGCACTGAAGCCGACGAAAATCTCTCGGCATCCGCATTCGAAATAAACGTAAGCGAGACTGCCTCGTTGTATCCCAGCGCCAAAGCCCGCGTCCGCAAAGCCTTGTTCACGGCGGCGTTCGGCAACTCGATCACTGCACCGCTATATGCCGGCAAAGTGTTCTCGAACTTATCGTATCCGTGCAGGCGAGCGACTTCTTCAATCAGATCAATCTCACGCTCCACATCGAGTCGCCAACTCGGAATCTGCACGCGGAACTCGGCGTCTTCCTCACCCTCTGGCACGGGTGTGAACCCAAGCTTTTTCAGAATGCGAAAAACGTGGCCCCCGGTCATTCGCTCTCCAAGGATGCGCCGCACTTCAGAAATACGCAGCACCACCGGAGCCTGATCCAATTTCTTCGAAACTACGTCCACCACATCGCCGATCAATTCTCCGCCGCAAGATTGCAGAATCAAGGCCGCTACCAGGTCGCACGACAAAACTGTCGATTCAAAATCCGCGCCGCGCTCAAAACGGTGGGAGGCGTCGGTATGAATTCCATGCCGCCGCGCCGTTTTGCGGACGGTCAACGGGTCCCACCAAGCCGACTCGATCAGAATATTTTTTGTTTTATCGGTGATCATGGTGTCATACCCGCCTATGACTCCAGCGAGCCCCACTGGACGCATGGCGTCGGCTACCACGAGATCTTCCGGCGAAAGCGTCCGTTCGACGCCGTCGAGAGTTTTCAGCTTCTCGCCCGCTTTTGCTTTCCTGATGATCAGGCGGCCGCCTTCCAGTAAATCCATGTCGAAGACGTGCGTCGGCTTGCCTATTTCCCAGAGAACGTAGTTCGTAGCATCAACGGCATTGCTGATGGGCCGCTGATCAATCAGTTGCAAGCGGTGCGCGATTTTTTCGGAAGACGGCTTGATTTTGACGTTCTTGACGGCGCGCGCAGAAAACCGTGGACAAAGCTGCGGCTCTTCCACGGTGATCATAAACACTGGGCTTTCCGTGGAAGAGCAGCGCTTCAGCGCCGCGTCAGTCTTCTCATATTTCGACGGGGCTTCAGCCCCGGGATCACTGGCGCCTGCAGCCTGAAGTCCGAAGCCCGAAAGCGGTTTCAGCCCCACGTCATAAATCGCCGCCGCCTCACGCGCCACGCCGTAATGATTCATCGCGTCGGGACGGTTCGTACCAATCTCCATCTCGAACACCGCGTCTGCGCCCGATCCGCCGATTCCTTCCACCGCAATGCCGACGCCCGTCAAATCCTCGGCCAGTCGCCGGTCATCGACGCTGAGATCGACAAAATCACGAATCCATCGTGCGGAAAGTTTCATAACAATCAGCTGCTAACGCCTGGCTCCTGGCTACAAGTAGTCCTCGGCAAAGCCAGAAGCTAGCAACTCGAAGCTTCTTACGCCCACTGCTCCAAAAATCTCACATCGCCATGAAAGAACAACTGCAAATCATCCACGCCGTACTTCAGCATTGCGATGCGGTCTGCGCCCATACCAAACGCAAAACCCGAAACTTTTCTCGGATCGTAGCCGTTGTCTTTCACGAACTCGAACACGTTGGGATCGACCATGCCGCAGCCAAGGATTTCAATCCAGCCGGTTTGCTTACACGGACGGCAAGGATCGCTATCGCGTTTGCCGCTTCCGCCGCAGATGATGCAGGAAATGAACAGTTCCGCACTCGGCTCCGTGAACGGGAAAAATGACGGTCGAAAACTCGTTTTCACGCTTGATCCGAAAAATTCTTTCATCGCGTGATCGAGCGTGCCCTTGAGGTCGCCGAATGTGATGTCGGTGTCGACCGCAAGGCCTTCAATCTGATGAAACATGGGCGAGTGGCTGGCATCGGGAGGGTCGTTGCGATGCACAACCCCAGGAATGACGATGCGAATCGGCGGCCGAAGCTTCTCCATCGTGCGAATTTGTACCGGAGACGTATGCGTCCGCAGCAGCAGGCGCTCGCGCTGCGGCTTCGATTGCTGGCCTGCGATGAACAAGGTGTCCTGCGTATCGCGCGCGGGATGATTGGGCGGAAAATTCAGCGCTTCGAAGTTGTAGTAATCGGTTTCGACGACCGGGCCTTCGGCAATCGCATATCCCATTCGTTGGAAGACAGCGCACATCTCGCGCGAGGCGCGCAGAACCGGATGCTCGGCGCCTATGGGGCGACGAATGCCGGGAAGGGAGGTGTCGATGCGCTCGGCCGCGGTTTCTCCCGCAGCCGAGACGTGTGCGCCTTCCACGAGCTCCTGAATGCGCACCTTCAGCTCGTTGACACGAATTCCCGCGTTTCGCTTGGACTCCTTGGGCGCGCCTTTCAGCCAGAGATCATTGATTTGTGTGAGAATGCCATTCTTGCGCGCCAGCCAGCGGTCGCGGAAGGCCTTTAGTCCGGCATCGTTGTGAACAGCCGACGCTTCTTCGGAAAGTGCACGGATGCATTCTGCGGCGGACTTCTCCAGCGCCGAGGGCGAGTAGTCGGTCAGTTTGGGAACTGTGTATGCCACGGTGAATTTTCAATACATTGTTATCTTCCGAGTGCTTTCTTTGCGCGAAGGACCTATGCAACTAGCGGCGACAGCATAGATTCTTCGCTTTGCTCAGAATGACAGTTTAAGGTGTGAATGTTGATCAGCACGGCTGAAGCCGTGCCCCGCTACGAAGCTACGGATGAAGCCTACGCCGCGCCGATTGCCGCCTTAGCCTGCTGGGCCAAGTTCGCAAACGCAGGCGCGTCTTTGACAGCGATGTCAGCCAGAATTTTGCGGTCCAGTTCGACGCCGGCCTTCTTCAGCCCATGGATGAACTGGTTGTAGCTCATGCCGTTCAGCTTGGCGGCAGCGCCGATGCGCACGATCCACAACGAGCGAAACTGCCGCTTGCGCTGCTTGCGTCCGGCGTAGGCGAACTTCAGTCCCCGTTCGACCGCCTCTTTTGCCGAGCGGTAAAGCTTCGATTTTGTCAGGAAATATCCGCTCGCGCGGTCGAGTATTTTTTTTCGTTTGGCGCGGCGTTTGGTTCCGCGTTTTACTCGTGGCATGGTTTTCTCCTTTTTTATTTCTTAGTACTGGCGGCTGGAGGCAGGAAATTGAGGTTAGCCTCTTCACTCGCCTAGGATATTGAGCGCTTGAGTGATCGGGTTATTAAGCACCCTAAGACTCCACGATTATCAATCGCACAATCACCGAATGCCTTCACTGGTACGGGATCATTCGCTTCACTTTAGCGAGGTCCCCGTCGCTCACTAGAGCCGCCTTACCCAGATGCTGTTTCCGCTTCTTGGCTTTTGACGACAGCATGTGACGCAGGCCGGAATGGCCCCGCTTCACCTTGCCGGTGGCAGTTTTCTTGAAGCGCTTGGCAGCGCCTTTGTGCGATTTCAATTTCGGCATGAGTCCTCTGATCGGGCGTCAGCCAGTTCGCCGGCTGCCGGCTCAAAAATTAAGTTGATTGCTTCGGAAACGTCGGCCGCAGGGCGCACGTTCTCGGCGAATACGGGAATTCCAAACTCTGGATGCTCGAATCGGCCTACTATGATGCCTGCGAA
>JASIKQ010000079.1 GCA_030049565.1 Candidatus Sulfotelmatobacter sp. | reverse complement strand
AAATCCCATGCCCGGATACCACGACCATGCCCCGTCCATGAATGGATCCCAACCCACTCCGGCGAAGTATGGCTGCCACATCAAGCCATAGCCGGGAACGTTGCTGTAGCCACCGTAATAATTCAGATCGCTGTAGCCATAGCCGTAGGGAGTCGAGTTGTTTTTCGAGTATTGATCGTGATAATCGATGGCTTGCTGGTCCCACTGGTCGTAGGGATCCTCTGCGAGGTTCTTTGCCTGTGTAGCCTTGTCATTGTCGTTCAAGTCGAAGGCAACCATTCTCCCTTTTTCGACTTTGACGGCGGTGCAAGGACCAGTCACCTCTAATTCATTCTTGAAGCTGGCGATTTCTGCGCTGCTGGAAGAACGCGCCACGCGGAAATGCGCGGGCTGTGTCAGTTCCACTTTCTCCTGGGCGAAATTCAGCGTCAATTCATCGCCGCTCTTGCCGATCCAGTTCAGATAGGCTTTGCCCTCAACCAAGTTCACGGCGGAAATTCGCTTTCCGGCATCGCTCAGGTTGAGCGTAGTGAATACGAGGGTTGTGTCGGGAGTGAGCCGAAGCGTGCTGCCGTCTTCAAACTCCACTTCGGCGCGGCCGTTGTCGCGAGTGCGCAGTTCGGCGCCCTGGATGATGGGAAGGTTGAGAAAGGCATTCTCCAACCCTAAACCCGAATTCTTGTCGATTTGCACCAGGCCCTGCACATCGCTCAGGCGAACAATGCGTGCCTGCGAATCGGCCATGGCGGGTAGAGCGAATAAGGCGCCGGCTAAAACGGTCCATAGAATCGAGCGAAGCCGTGGCTTATACATAAAAGCCTCCCGGAATCCACACTTCTGTTCCTATTAGAGCACGGGTTTGGGCTATTGGGTTATCTGCAAGCGAACGTGCCTCAACGCCAAGGCGCTCCATCGTACTTCATCTCGATCAGTTCCTTGGCCCGGGCGCGCACCACATTGATGACGGAGGGGTCGTCGACGATCTCTTGCAAGATCGGCGCCACGCTGTGGATTTCGCTCAGTTCATCGTTCTGGGCTTGCATCTCCATATGCTTCAACTCTTCGTCGAGCGCCAGCTTCTGATAGCGATGGTAATAAGCGAGGCGGCGACCGTACTCCTCGGTCAACGCGATTTTCTGGAACAGCATCGTCAGCTGGCGCACGGATTCGAGATTCGAATAATTGTAGTGAGCCGTGTTCGAATGCCGTCCATCCTGATAGCCCAACTGCTTGGCGCCGGTGAATGCGATCTTGCTGTTACCAGAGTCGATTTTACCGGCGAAGAACTTCGCCTGTTTTGCCCACTCAAAGATCCGCTCGCGATTGCCTCCGGAAATCTCGAATTCGGCGTCATAAGTGTCAGGGTCGGAATCGGCGTCGATCGAACCAATGCACTCATAACGGGCGTGGCCGTTCGATTCCACAGCGATCGAGTAATGCGTCGGATTTGACTGCGGGAAATCCAGGGTGAAGGTGACGGTAGATGAGGAGCCTGCATCGGTGTTGACGGCCGGCTGCGCCACGGCTGATGGAAACAATCCCGTCAGCAAGACGATTACAATCGCACCGGGGTATCTCATCGTGCGGCCGCCCTTTGTCTTTGCAGAGTGCCTGCGGTATGCAAATGGCAGATCGCGATGGCCAGTGCGTCGGAAGCGTCCATTGGCTCGGGGGGCTCGGGCAAGCGCAGCAGGCGCGTCACCATATGCTGGACTTGTTGCTTGTCGGCGCGTCCGTAGCCTACGACGGATGACTTGATGGTGAGCGGCGAGTACTCGGCGACCTCAAGTCCGGCGGCGGCCGCAGCCAGCATGGCAACCCCGCGAACTTGTCCCAGCTTCAGCGCCGATTTCACATTTAGCGCGTAAAAAACCTCTTCAATCGCTACTTCACCGGGACGGTGCTCGCTAATCAGAATGCCCAGCTCGTCATAAATGCGAGTCAGCCGCCGCGCCAGCGGCTGGCGCGGCGAAAGGCGGATGGCGCCGCAGGTTAGGCACACTAACTCTTCCTCGGAGCACAGCTCGACCACGCCGTAGCCGGTGTACTCGCCGCCGCAGTCGATACCGAGGACCCTCATCTGAGTGCAGTGTAGCGCGGAACGCCGCTGGAGCCTAGTGGCGCACTCCACCCTCAGGCGGACTTTGATGATAACCTTTTAGTCAGGGGAGACTTGGCGCCTCTGGGCAAGAGTCTCCTGCATACATGTCAGTCAGCGTGGCTCGGATCCATGCAGGGAAGTGGAGCATGAAAATTGGCATGTTGACCGGCGGGGGCGACTGTCCCGGACTGAATGCCGTTATTCGCGCGATCGTGCGCAAGGGCGTGTTCACGTACGAGGACGAATTCGTCGGTTTTCTCGAAGGCTGGCGCGGACTAATCGAAAACTTGAGCATGCCGTTGGACCTTGAGGCGGTCGCCGGCATTCTGCCTCGGGGCGGGACCATCCTGCGGACCTCGCGTACCAATCCTGCGAAGCGCCCCGACGGCATTGACCGCTGCCTCGATACCCTGGAAAAAAACGGGGTTCAGGCTCTCATCGCCATTGGCGGCGACGATACTTTGTCGGTAGCTCAAAAGCTGCACGAGCGTGGTACGAGGGTGGTCGGCATTCCCAAGACCATCGATAACGATCTCGGCGGCACTGACTACACTTTCGGATTCGATACGGCGTGCAACATCGTTTGCGAAGCGCTCGACCGCGTGCATACCACTGCCGAAGCTCACAACCGCGTGATGGTAGTCGAAGTCATGGGCCGTGACGCCGGCTGGATCGCGCTGTACAGCGGCATCGCCGGGGGTGCCGACGTGATTCTTATTCCCGAGCGCCCGTTTGATGTCGACAAGGTGGCTGACTCCATCCGCGAGCGCCACGAACGCGGGCTGTATTTTTCGATCATCGTCGTCGCCGAGGGGGCAAAGTTTTCTTCCGAGGGGGGACAGGGATCTCCCGTTCTCTCCGACATGGGCAAGGACGAATTTGGCCACGTCAAGCTGGGCGGCATCGCCAACATTCTGGCGCGCGAAATCGAAAAACGCACGGGATTTGAAACCCGCGCCGTCGTGCTCGGCCACATTCAGCGCGGCGGCTCTCCCAGCGCATTTGACCGTGTGCTGGCCACACGTTACGGCCTGGGAGCGATCGACATGGTGCACCGCGGAGAATTTGGGAGCATGGCTGCGTTGCGCGCCAACAAGATCGTTTCCATTCCCCTGGTTGATGCTATTACCCGCAACCGCGCTGTGGATGACGAGATGATCCAGGTTGCCGACGGGCTATTTGCGCGAACGGCGGATCGGGAGGCCGCCGGCCGATAAACGGTCGTCGCGGCTATTGTCCTCGCGCGGCAACGCTCTTGCTGCGGCAATCCCATGTGACCACGAATCAATTCAGCCGCGCCGGACGTTTATCGCGAAACTGGATCGCCGTTCCATTCTTCTCTGCCCTGCTGCTGATTCCCTGCTTCTGGCAATCGCGCATCCAGTCGGCGGATCTTGGAAGCCATGCCTACAATGCCTGGCTGGCTTGTCAGATCGAAGCTGGGCAGGCGCCGGGATTGTCGATTTCCCGTCAATCCACCAATGTTCTGTTCGACCTCATGTTGCAGCGGCTGATGGTTCGCGTCGGTGCAGACTGGGCGCAACGCCTGGCGGTATCGGCATGCGTGCTGATATTTGGATGGGGTGCGATCCGGTTCTTGTTTCGTGTCTCCGGCAGGAACTGGTGGTTTGCTGGTCCTTGTGTTGCCATGCTTGCCTATGGCTACATTTTTCAGATGGGATTTTTTAATTTTTATTTGTCGCTGGGACTCTGCCTTTGGTATCCAGCGATCACATGGACGCGAATTGACAGCGAGGGCAACGAGTCGAGGCCGGGCAATGCCTGGCGAATTCTCGTTTTGTGGGTGCCGCTACTTCTGGTCGCCTGGATAGCGCATCCTGTGCCCGTGGTTTGGGCCGCCGGGACCGCGGTCTACGCTACGATTGTGAACTCTCTGCCGCCCTATCGCCGGCGTATTGTCCTGGCGTTCGGGTTGGCTGCGCTCG